>JAISEQ010000495.1 GCA_031264045.1 Deltaproteobacteria bacterium | reverse complement strand
GTTCCCGCCGGGATACGACTTCTGAGGGAGCTTCGGGGAGCCGGAGGAATACACGACCACGCACCAGACCGGCACGAATTTCCTAGCGTCAATAGAAAACTTCACGGCCAGGAGCGAGGTATACTCAAGAAACCTGAGGATATCGCGGTATTTTGAGGTTGATTGGAACTCCAAAACAAGTACGGAGTCGTCACGAAAACGGAACACGCAGTCGGGACGCCTTATCTCCACGGTGTTTTTGATCAGTTCCGTGCCGAGAGGTACGGCACCTTCGGCCATCTCGGTGGTAAAACCGAAATACCTCAACAAGGAGACGCGGTGCTTTTCCGCAAGCAGTTTCTGGTACTTATCCTTGCTTTGCGGCTCCGGTCCGGCATCCTCAGCGCCGCCGTGCCCGTCCGAGCCCTCCCCGGTTCCCCCGTCCGAGCCTTCCCCGGGTCCCCCGTCCGAGCCTTCCCCGGGTCCTCCGTCCGAGCCTTCCCCGGAACCCCCGTCCTCCGCCTGGCAGACACGGCAGAAGGACAGAGTCAGCCACGGGAGCATAATGAGAATTGCAAGCAAGGTGAACATAATCCTCATCTTCCGCCGCACGTCGCGGGACGGGCGACCTGCCGCGCCCGGATTCGGATCCGAATCCGGAAGAAGGGCATCCGGAACAGAGGCCGACTTACACCTGGCATTTTAAGCGACTTCAACCCGCCACGCAATACTTCCGCGGCGCCCTTTTCCAGCTTCCCGCCCGCCCGTTGCCCTCCTATCGCCCGCTTCCGCCCCGGCCTCGCGCCGGTGCCGCCATCCTCTTTACCTGCCCCCCTCCCCCCGCCTCGGGGAACCGCCTCGGAAACCGGGCCGGCCCGCGCGGGCATTCCCTGAAGATCAGATCCGGAAGCTCCGGACGCGGGCCGGGGGACGGAAGCCTTTCCCGCCCGGCCACGCCTTCCCGGGACCAGCGGCCGGGTGCGGCCCGCCCGGTCCGAACTTGCCTAATTTACGTGGCTTCAGCCCTCCCGGCAGTGTACAATGGAGGCCCGCAGCCGATTCCGGACCTTTCCGCCCTTCCGCACCAGCATCCGGACGCGCCAGCGGCGATCTCCGCCCGCCGCCCCGAGGCGCCCTTCAGCCAGCCTCCCCCCGGACTCCTCTCCGGACCCTTCCATGCCGCCCGGCCCCGGCGCGCCCGGGCCCGCATGGGCCTTCCCCGGGGTCCGTCGCGCCAAATCCCGCCTCTGGCAGGGATATTGCTAACAAAATGAGCGGCTGCGCCTGAGCCGACGGCACCGTTTGGGGCCGCCGGCCAGCCCCGGACGCAGCCAGGAGCACCATGAAGACAAAAACCAAAGTCATTCTCGGCCTGGTGGTGGCGGCCGTCGTCCTGATTCTCGTCTTCAAGCCCTTCGGGGGCTCTGAAGCGGGTACATCTTACCGTACCCAGCGGGTAATAAGTAACCAGCTGCGCATCGCGGTCACGGCCACGGGGACCCTGAACCCGGTGAGGGTCGTCTCCGTGGGCACCCAGATCTCCGGGACCATCCGGAGCCTATCCGCCGACTGGAACGACGCGGTGAAGGAGGGCCAGCTCCTGGTGAAGCTCGACGACGAGCTCTTCACAGCCAAGGTGAGGATGAGCGAGGCAAACCTCGCCTCTTCCGAATCCCAGCTGGAACTCGCCCGAATCCGCTACGCCCGCCAGGAGAGGCTCTACGCCGCCCGCTCCGCCCCCAAGGAGGAGCTCGACACGGCGGCGGCCAACCTCGCCATGGCCGAGGCCTCCGTAGCCCAGCACAAGGCCCAGCTCGCCCAGGACCAGTACAACCTGAACAATACGAGCATCATCTCCCCCGTGGACGGGGTGGTCATAAACCGTGCGGTGGACGTGGGCCAGACCGTGGCGGCGAGCTTCCAGACGCCGACCCTGATTGACATCGCCCAGGATCTGACCAAGATGCAGATAAACGCGAGCTTCGCGGAGGCGGACATCGGCCGCCTCCGGGCGGGGCTGAACGCCACCTTCACCGTGGACGCCTTCCCGGGCATGTCGTTCAAGGGAAAGCTCAGGCAGATCCGTCTCAACCCCACTACTTCCTCCAACGTGGTCACCTACGACGTGGTGGTGGACGTCGACAATCCCGACAAGAGGCTCCTCCCCGGCATGACCGCCTACGTGGACATCGAGCTCTACCGCGAGGACGGGGCGATCCTGGTCCCCAACTCCGCTCTTAACTACCGTCCGGGCGGAGGACCGGCGGCCCAGCCCGGAACCGGATCCGCCCAGGCGGCCGGGACGTCCGGCACCGAAGGCGGAGCCGCGGCGCACTCTCCCCCGGGCGCGGGGGCCGCCGGCGCGGCTGACGCGGCGGCCGCCAGGGACGCCCGGGCCGCGCCGGCGCCCGACGGCGACGGGACGCCTCCCGACGGCGGGGAACCGTCGGCCGACGGCACCGACGAGATGGAGGACGGCAAGGACGGGCTCATGGCCGGGACCGACGGCTCCGCCGAGTCCGAGATGCCCGCCGCCACCGTCGTCATCCCCTCCAAGGACGATCCTCCCGTCCGTGCCAGGGTCTACGTGCTCGGGCGGGACGGGGAGCCCGTGCCCATAGACATCCTGACCGGGGCGACGGATCTGAGATACACCGTCGTCCGCGGCGGCGCCCTGAAGCCGGGCGACCACGTCGTGACCGCCGAGACGGCGGAGACCCGTCAGCCTCAGGGGACCCTGTTCGGCGGAGGAGCGGGCGGAGGAGGAAGAGGCCGAGGCGGCGGACGGGGACGACCCTTCTGAGGCGGAGGGAACCCTGCCTGAAGCCCGATCCTTTCCGGGCCCGCCTGCCGCCGACTGCCGGGATCCTGTCCGAGAGCCCGCCTTGCCGGACCGGTGCCCCGGTACGGGCTCCCGATCCTTTCGGCAGCAGCGAACCTCCGGGCCGGTTCCTCGAGACCGAGGAAACCTTCCCGGGACAGGGGAAGACGTCCGCGCACGGCGGTCCGGCACCCAGCCCCGCAGGGCACGAGCCCTTGGAGCGGCCAGCTCTGTCGGGGCACCCTCGCTCCCTGCGGGAGCCGGAAAGGCGGGTGCGCCGGCCCCGTCCGGAGCCGGAAAGGGACGTGCTCCGGTCCCGGCTGGAGCCGGATGGGGCGTCCGCCGTCCAGACCGGAACAGGCATGGGGCAGGTTCGGAGAACGCGGGATTCATCTTTATAAGGTCCCGGGATTTCATGAGCCGGGGTAGGGACTTAACGGCATGAACGTTTCTGACGAAAGGGGTCACGAGCCTGATGGCTAGGAAGCTTGTCGAGACCGTGGAGCTCAAGAAGGCCTACATCACCGGGGCCGGGCCGCTGGAGATCCTCCACGGAGTTGACTTCTGCCTCGAGGAAGGGGAGTTCGCGGCGGTGATGGGGCCCTCCGGATCGGGCAAGTCCACCTTCATGAACATCCTCGGCTGCCTGGACACCGCCTCCTCGGGGATCTACCGCCTGCTGGGCGAGCCGGTCTCGGCCCTCTCCCCGGACGAGCTGGCGGCCCGCCGCAACAGGTTCCTGGGCTTCGTCTTCCAGGGCTACAACCTGCTTCCGAAGTCGAATCTCCTCGAGAACGTCTCCATGCCTCTTCTATACGCGAGGGTCCCTTCCGCCGAGCGCAGGAAAAGGGCCCTCGAGGAGCTGGACAGGGTGGGCCTGGGAGAGTACGCTCACCGGCTTCCCGGCCAGCTTTCGGGAGGCCAGCAGCAGAGGGTGGCCGTCGCGAGGGCCCTCGTGGGCCGGCCGGAGCTCCTGCTCGCCGACGAGCCCACCGGGAACCTCGACACCCAGACCTCGGACGACATCATGAGCCTCTTCGTGGCCCTGAACGACAGGGGGTCTTCCATAATACTGGTAACCCACGAGCCGGACGTGGCCGCCTGCGCCAAGCGCCTGGTCCGCTTCCGGGACGGGCTCCTGGTCGAGGACGGCCCGGTACTCGACAGGAGACCTCTCTGATGCTGTCAGCCATGTTCCTGGAGGCCGTCCGCGCCATGGCCGCCAACCGCCTGCGCACGATGCTCACCATGCTGGGCATGGTGATAGGCGTGGGCGCCGTCATACTCATGCTGGCCGTGGGCGAGGGAACCCGCACCACCGTGAAGCGCCAGGTGGAGGCCCTGGGCACCAACATCTTCATAGTGCTCGCGGGATCGATGAACTCCGGCGGGGTGAGGACCGGATCCGGCCAGCGCCAGACCCTCACCCTGGACGACGCCCAGGCCATCAGGGAACTGGAAGGGGTGACCGCCGTCACTCCCGTGTCGTTCTCGTCCATGCAGCTGGTGGCGGGCGGCCGGAACTGGAACACCCAGGTCACCGGGGCGGGCGAGGCCTTCTCCGAGGTGCGCTCCTGGCCGGTGTCGGACGGGCGGGAGATGGACGCCCTGGACGTGCAGCAGGCCTCCCGGAGCATCTGGCTCGGGAGCTCGACCGCCAAGGAGCTCTTCGGCCAGTCCGACCCCCTGGGCCAGACCGTGAGGGCGGGGGTCACCCCCTTCGTGGTGGCGGGGATCCTGTCCTCCAAGGGGCAGAGCATGGACGGCCGCGACCAGGACGACACCGCCGTGGTGCCCTTCTCCTCCTTCTCCCGCTACCTCCAGGGGAGCCAGTTCCAGGGCCGGGTGCGCATGATGATGGTCAAGGCCGCGGACGGCGTGAACATGGACTACGTCCAGGAGGACATGAGGACCCTCCTGAGGGAGCGCCACCGCATAGTGGACCCGCTTCAGGACGATGACTTCTTCGTGAACAACCTCTCTGCGGTGATGGCCTCCGCCGAGGCGGCCGCCCAGGCCATGACCCTCCTCCTCGGGGCCATCGCCTCGGTGTCCCTGGCCGTGGGCGGCATAGGCATCATGAACATCATGCTCGTGTCCGTGACCGAACGCACCCGCGAGATAGGCATAAGGCTCGCCATCGGGGCCCGCAAGAAGGACATCCTCACCCAGTTCATGCTGGAGGCGGTGCTGGTGTCCATAACGGGCGGACTCCTGGGTCTCCTGTGCGGGGCGGGGGGGGCCTATACGGTCTCCCACTTCTGGAACACGTCCGTCTCCATTACTGCGTTCTCGCTCGCCCTGTCGTTTACCGTCTCCCTGTGCATAGGCGTGTTCTTCGGCTTCTACCCGGCCTGGAAGGCCGCCGGGCAGGACCCCATCGAAGCCTTGAGGCACCAGTAGAACGGCGGAGCCCGGGGAACGGTGGAGCTGTGCCGCTCTCCCGGCAACGGCGGAGCTGTGCCGCTCTC
>JAISEQ010000479.1 GCA_031264045.1 Deltaproteobacteria bacterium | reverse complement strand
CCTGTTCTTCCTGTTCTTCCTGTTCTTCCTGTTCTTCCTGTTCTTCCTGTTCTTCCTGTTCTTCCTGTTCTTCCTGTTCTTCCTGTTCTTCCTGCTCGTCTCGCTCTTCCCGCCCTCAGCGCGACCCTTACAGGGCCTGCCCTTCACCCGGCCGACAGGAATTTCCCCCGGGGGGCCATTCCCCCGGCTACAGGACACCGGGAGCGCGGGCGGGCATGGCCTCGCGGCCCAGAAGGCAGTTCCGGCGAGGGGCCAGTTCCGGGATCAAGTCCCCCCGCCGCCCCGGCGCGTGCCCCCGCCGGAGAGCCCGCAGTCCGGGGTAGCGGCCTGAAGAAACTTCCGCCGGACACAGGGAAGGCGCGTCACCTTGCCGAGACGGCCTCCCCGCCTTCCCCCTGCGGCAGGGCCCCTCGGTCGGGAGGGACCGCTTCGTGCGCGGGGCGAGCGGGGGCCAGCCTCACTATGAGCCCGTCGGCGTCCACCCTGGACAGATCCCTACCGACAGCCGCCATGTCCCCGTCGGCAGAGGCCGTGTAGCCGCCGACGGCCAGCTCCCCTCCGGGGAGGGCATCGGCCGAGGCCCCCCAGTCCAGCCCGCTCCCGCCCAGGACCATCGTCCACAGGACCCCCCCCCCGGGCTCGGCGGCGGCGACGAGCAGATCGTAGGTCACCGCATCGGGGCGCGAGAGGTTCTCGGCGGCCCCCGCAGCGACGAGAAGGCCTCCCGCTGCGCACACCCCGTGGAACTCGCCCTCCATGCCGATGTCGGCAAGGGACTCCCAGACGAGGCCCCCGTCCGTATTGAGGAGAAACATCCAGGGGCTCCTGCGGGCCTCCCCACCGCCCTCCGGTGCCCGGGACGCCTGCCCTGCCCCCGCGAAGCTGCCGCCAGGGGCCGTCGCCACGGAGTACGCCGCGGCATCGACCGCGACGGTCCTGGTCCACAGGTGTCTTCCCTCGGGGCCCGAGCGGATCACCCTCGCCACAGGGGAACCGTCCCGTGAATACATCTCGAAGGCAGCCACGGCCCCGCCTCCGGGCACCCCGGCCGCAGCGTTCCCCGGGAGGGTGGCCCTGGCCCTGGGCCTGCGGACCCGAAGCGTGTCTCCCGAGGAATCCAGCCTCACCACCATGACGTTGCCGCAGGGGCCGCCGCCCTCCGAGCAGCCGTTCTCGGGAGACTCCACCTCCCCCATAACCACAAGGCCTCCGTCGGAGGTCTCAAGAAGCGCCCTGGCCTCCCATCCCACATCGCCCCCGAAGACCTTGAGCCAGTGTAGCGTACCGTCGGCCCGGAGCCTGGCCACCCACGCCGAAAGCCCCCCCGTCGCCTCGCTGAAGTCCCCGTCTGACGATCTCGTGCCTCCGGCCGCGTAGAAGCCCCCGTCCGAAGCCTGGATGACGGAAGTCGCGAAATCCTGGTCGCTGCCTCCCAGGCTCCTTGTCCAGAGGACTGCCCCGTCCCCGTCCAGGCGCAGCAGCCACGCGTCGGCCGCCCCCCGGTTCCCGGAGACGTCCCCCTCGGCGGAAGAGCTCCTGCCGACCGCCACGAGCCCGCCGTCCAACGTGGCGGATACGCGGGCGAACGAGTCCTCCCCGGGTCCCCCGTAGACCTTCATCCACACCACGGCGGGAGCGGGTGCCCCGCCACTCTCCGAGCGGACAGCCGGGGACGGGACCGTCCCGGAAGCAGCGCCGCCTGGAAGGGCTTCCATCGCCGCTCCGTGCCCTGCCGGAGCCGACGCGCCGGGAGTCGAAGTGTCCCGCACGGCCGGCGTAGGGGACGCGACTGGCGGGGGTGCAGTCCCGGGGGAGCCGGCGGGAGCGGTGCCGTGAGGAGCAGCGACCGAGGGAGGAGGGCCGAGGGGACCGTCGGCGGCGTTCTGGGACAGGGCGTCGGGGACAGGGAAGAAGGCCAGAGCCAGCGCGAGGGACGCGGCGAACGCCAGCGCCGCGGGAGCGAGGACCGGGCGCGAGGGGCGTCCGTGCGGCACGGGTGCCCTGCAAGAAAGGAAAGCCTCAGTCTTGGTCATGGCTCGCGCTCCTTCGGCCCCGCAGGGGTCGGGTAAGGACCGGCCGCGCGGCCTGACCGGCGCGGCCGGGGACGGCAGGGGATGCCGGACGACCCCCCCGGACGGAAGATCGCAATCCCGCAGAACCATCATGCCCGTGCCGTCAGGGGATCCGCCGGAAAGTCCGGCCGCGGTGTGCCCGGGATCGTCTCCGGCGCAGCAGGAAGGCCTGCGGCAGCGGGAGGCCGCCGCAACGGTTCGGCCAAGGCTGGGGCCCCGTCCCGATTCCGGGAGCGAAACCGGGCGGGAGGACGGACCCTAACCCTGAAGCCGCCCTCAGGGGGAGCGGTCCGTGTCCCCGTCCGGGTCCGGGACACGCGGCCTCCCGGGCCCGCAAGACGGAGACTCGCCCCGGCAGGGCCGGGAGTGCGGCGGAGCCGAAGTGTTCCGTAGAACCGGCCGAGCGGTCGCGCCCGCCCTCTTCAACGCCGCCCGTGCCTGGTTCCGGAAGGGGAAGCGCGAAGACGGAGACAGGCATGACGACTAAAACGGAGACTGGGGTCCGGGACCAAGCGCGAGGATAAAAACGAGAGACGAGGACGGCGGCGGAGAGCGGACGGCGGCCGGAGCCTGATGGCGGCGGCATAAAGACCGGAAGGCACAAAATAGACCGGAAGGCACGAAATAGATCGGAAGGCGTGAAGAAGAAGAAGAAGAAGAAGCCGATGATCACTTTCCCTCCCCGGAGAGGGATGCCGGGCCGGTCGAATCCCGGCGGAAGCGGCTCAGTGGGCGGAGGGGCTCCGGAAGGCCGAAGGTGGGCGGTCCGAGGCGGGATCTGGGGCCTGAGGCGCTAGCCGGACGGGCACCGCAGGGCACCGGGCCTCTGAAACGAGACGGGAAGCGAAAGGGGCGGACCGCGAGAAAGGCCCGGCCGAACTTGTCCCGACTGAATCCAATTGTACCTTACACGGTGACTTCAATCAATCACCGGTGCCGAACCGCGCCCCCTGTCCCGGCATCTTTCATCTCATTTGCAGAACGTGAGGGACCTTGTGCGACAGGGTCTGCGGACGGCCGAAAAGCGGAAATCAGTGCCGCACGAACTCTCCGGACAGTTATTTGGGAGGCGGCTGCTACGGCCGTCCGGACGACCGACACGAGGACGCCGCCCCGGCCCGGGGGCTCCTGAAGGTCCGGACGTGTGAAAAAAGCTTGACAAAGGCGGGCGTTGGAAGTAAATTAGTTCCCGCTTCTGATCTTCATGCCGAAGTGGTGGAAGTGGTAGACACGCTAGGTTCAGGGTCTAGTGGGGGTTCCCCCGTAGGAGTTCGAGTCTCCTCTTCGGCACCATAGCTCGATGACCGGGCTCTCGATGTGCTCGTCAAATCATCAAATCGGCTGGATCCATAAGGGATGCAGCCGATTTTTTTTACAGTGCCCCCGATGGCCCCGCCGGCAACTGACCCCTTCTGGTCATTTCTTCGGGCATACGGATCCCGGTTCTTCACCTCCGTATGCCACTGGAGAGGCTTCGTGCTTACCCATAAGTCATCCGGATCGTGCCTGACCCGTTACGCAGATGCGGCACCGCCATAGAGGCAGCCGAAAGGCTGGGCCGCCAGCGGATCGGCATCGACATAACCCGTCAAGCAATATCGCTCATCGAGAGCCGCCTGGCCGGGGGACTCGGGCGCCGGGGCCTGAAGCGGGAAATGACGGGAACCCCCAGAAACATCGCAGCCAAAGACCTGGCCGAGCGAGATCCTTCCAGTTCCGGTGATGGGCCTACTCCCTCGTGCGCTCCCTCCCCTCGGCTGGGAACTGGAGAGAGGAACGGACGGCGGCATCAACGGGGTGATACTCTTCAACGATGAAGGACCGAAGGCGAAAACCAAGCGGATAATCCTCTCCGTCAAGGGCGGCAAATGCATCGGGATGCATCTGATAAAAGATGGATTACTGGCAGACTGTTGCAAAACTCTTCCAGGAGAAAGGAATCATGAGAAATACCCAAAATCAACCTAATAACGCAATATGAGGCAAGAAATGATGGGAGATTTATGTTGAAACACGTGTTTTTTTGGCATAGATTTTGATTTTTAAATTGCACGGGGCATGAAAAACATATTGGCACAATAATTGCTAGAAATATTTATGTTGTTTGCACGAAATCTTATTGACAATGATACCAAATTTAGGTATAATTATATCTTCAGTCAAAATCCATTGGAGATGAAATATGAGAGCAATGCCGTACATGATACAGTCATGTTCGTTGTTGCCGTCCCGCCACGAAGATTTCGTTCACGAGAACAGCTTGGCTCGATACGTTGTCGCGTTCGTTGCAAGGCTTGACATTACCGCTCTTTTACGCACCTTCGGAAATGTGGATGCACCGCATTTCCCTGCGCAGATTATGCTGGCCATCTTGATGTATGCCAACATCAATGGAATATCATCGACAGGGAAAATTGAGTATGCATTGAATGACAGCATGTCCTTCATTTCTATCACCGATGGCAAGACGCCTGACCACACCGCCATTTCCAGATTCAGGTGCCGAGTGGGGTATTATTTTGACGGGTACATGGATCAGTTATCCGTCAGGGCCGCCAAGAACGGAATCTTGAACTGGGAGGATGTTTTCATCAGCGGAACAAAGATCAAGGCCAGCGCCAGCCCAGCCGCGCTTTCTCCTACAAGAAAGTCTGCGAGATAAGGGAGTCGCTCCAAAACGAGATCGACATCCTCCAGGCAAAAGAGGAGGAGGAGGAGGAGGAGGAGGAGGAGGAGGACGTGGTGCTGGACGACAGGCACCGGACTGAGCTGGAGATCCGGGAGAGGAAGCTGGGATTTGTTCAGGACGCCAAAGAAAAGAGATAAGCCAGATGGGGCGAGTCATACGCGGCGGAGTGAGATGGCGGACTGCGAGAAGCGCATGAAGGAGCGCGAGGAAAAGGCCGCAGAGAAGATTGAAAAGCCCTTCGGCAAGCGGCCAGCGCCCCCGTCCGACATGCCCCGCCCCAAAGATCAGGTGAATCTGAACGATGCCGACTCCAGAATAATGCGCAGCAACAGCAGGGGCTGGGACCAGTCGTACAACTGCCAGCTGGCCGTCGACGGGAAGAGCAGACTTGTCGTTTGCGTACACGTCAGCCAGAACGCCAACGACGTGAATGAGCTGGTCCCCATGTTCGATACGCTCGGCTAACTCCCAGCAGTGGCGGGGAAGGTGAAGAGGTGTACGGCCGCCGCAGGTTTTTTCAGCGCCGACAACGTCTTGGAGGGCGAAAGGCGCGGCCTGGACGCCCATATCGCAGTCGGCAGGATCATCCACCGTCCGAGCCTTGCCGAAAGGCTTTCCTCCCACTAGCCCCCGCCGAAACAGCTTCCGTCAAGGAAAAGATACAGTACAGGCTGAGGACTGAGGAGGGCAGGGCATTCTTCGACCGCAGAAAGCAGACGGTCGAGCCCGTGTTCGGCATTATCAAAAAGCGGATAAACTGAGGGGGCCCCCTCACGAAAAACGTCCGATGCCAATGGAGAAAGAACAGGCCGCGCCGACGGCCAGCCGGACATCGCACCGGTCCGCCCAATGGCGCCTGCGGGCACAGCCCATCGCACCTGTGCGGATACGGTGCCTGCGGTGAGCCCCGGACAGCCGCACCCGTCCTCCGCCGTAAGGGCCTACGCGAGCCTCGCCTGATACTCTTCCATGGTCCTCCGGCGGCTCTGCCCGGCGGCCTTCAGGGCCGCCGTCGTCGCGGGATCCTTCCAGGCGGGTTGGAAGCCTATCTCGCGGTCGCCTCCGCCCTTGTCGCTCACCATGTGGAGCCGTATCTTGGACGACATGTGGGTGTCGTCGCCCATGAAGGCCAGAAGAGGCCTTCTTATCTTCCCGCGCCGCGCCAGGCACTGGGTGAGGAAGACGGCGTGGGAGGGGGTGGAGGGGTTCCAGACCTCCCAGCCGTCGGCGTCCAGCTCGGCAAGCAGGGCGGGCCAGAACCTCGGCGGATGGGGCACGACCACGCCGGCCCCGAGCCCCCTCGCCTCCTCGATGAGCTCGTCCGCCTCCTGGAACCTCGCGGGATCCAGGCGGGCCTTCACGCGCGACTTCAGCAGGTTCACCAGCGAGAGCTGGCGCTCCAGGCCAGCCGGATCCCTGCCCTGGAACTTGCCCTCAATGTAGTCCGTGGCCAGCCTGTTCTTGAGCATCGCGACCCCGGGCCCCGAGGCGACCCCGCTAATGTCTATCATGGCCTTCAGCCTGGCACAGAGGCGGGCGGCGCTCTGGAGCTCGCCCTCCCCGAAGCCGGACTTCGCGAGCTCCGCCAGGGTGCCGTCGTCCGGGCGGGCCGCCAGCTCGAGAATCTCCAGGAGCTGCAACTCGCGGTAGCGGAAGGTGCGCTCCACCATGGACCTGAAGGTGGCCGAGCCCTCGAGCCTTCCGGCCCTGGCATGCACCAGAAGCTGAATCTTCATGCCGCAGGGACGCGACCAGACGTCCACCTCCACCCCGCTCCAGGGGCCCATGGACGTGATCACGTTGTGCTGGGTGGGTACGGCGAAGCGCTCGGTAGCCGCCGGGAACGCCTTGGCGAGCCTCTCGTCCAGGAGATCCATGGGGACCCACTCGGGATGGAAGTGCGGCGCGAAAAGGCACTTCTCCTTCGCGTCCCGCATGCTGGGCCTGACTGCCGCCCTCCTCTCCTCCGCCGTGAGCTTCGTGGAGGTGAGCCGCCTGAAAATCTCCCAGTCGTCTGGCGATATGACCACCGTACCCCCCAGGGGGGCTGGACGCGCGGGCCGACTGACGCTGGTCGGCTTCATTTTCGCCGCTCCGCCGGGGGCGCCGCGACCGGCGGCCGACGGAGGACCCGGGACGCTCCCAGCCGCACCGCACGGCGGGCGGGCCGATGCGGCCGCCAGGCCGCCTGGGTCTTCGGGGCTGGCCCTCGCTCGCGGCCGATCCTTGCCGTCGGCTGTCATCAAGTCCTCCTGCAGGCGGCAAGGCCTCTCAGAACTGATCCAGGGAGCCGGGGAACCTCACCTTGGTGGAAAGCCTCGCCATCTCCTGGTTGACATCGGCCTGGGCCTGGGCCAGCGCCTCGTTCACGGCGGCCACGATGAGGTCGCCCAGCATCTCGGTGTCATCGGGGTTCACCACCTCGCGCTCCATCTCGACCGAGATCAGCTGGAGCTTCAGGTTGGCGGTGGCCTTCACCATGCCGCCACCCGAGCTCGCGGTCACGGTCTTCCCGCCGGACTCCTCCAGGATCCTCAGCATGCCGTCCTGGAGCTCCTTGACCTTGCGGATGAGGCCGTCGGGCCCTTCGCTGTTCTGGTCCATGTCCCCTCCCGCTCCCGGCGCGTCTCTGGCCGTCCGGGCCGTGCATTCGCCCGCGCCCCGAAGTCCTCTCTGGGGCTTAAGGACGCGATGGCATTATAGCGGACGGGGCCGCGAGGTTGCAAACGGCGGCACGGCCGGCCGGAAGCCCCGCTCGCCCCGGCGCGGCCGATCCCGGCGGGGGAACGGGCCGGTCCGGTCAGTCGTCCCGATATCCGTCGGACTCATCGTCCGCGAATTCCCCGTCCAGGTCCCCGGCGGTGTCCGGCGGGCCGTCGGGGGCATAGTCATCGGCAAAGCTATCCTCTTCCTCGTCCCGGAACTCGTCCCCGGCGTCTTCCCAGGTGCCCGGCGGAAAAACGGGGCCCACCTCGGCGTGAGCGTAGCCGACGAAGCTCCCCGGCAGGCGGCGCATGAGCTCCTTGACCTCCGGCGTGGTCTTGATGCGGTCCACCACCTCCTTGCCTTCCGGTCTGCCGTAGAAAGGATGCGGAGAGGCCAACGGAACGGATCCCGGAGCCGCCGGGCCGGCGGGCCCCGAAGGGCGACCGGCTATTTGGCCTGCGGAGGGAGCGCCCGGAGGCGCGATCACGTCGTCAGCGGCCCCGGCCAGGATCTCCGTCGTCCCGGTCGGGGCCTTCTGAGGGTCCGGAGGGGCCTTCGCAGAGGCGGCTCCGGGCCGCACGGCCTTCGTTTCCAGCGGGAGCGGACCGTCCGGCTGGACGTATAAGTAGTCCGGATCCTCCTCGTCCGGGTCCGGAAACCGGTGCGGGGAGGTGGCGGCGACCGGGACGGCCGGACTGCCCGGGCCCGGAACGCCGGCGGGGGCCCGGTCTCCCTGCGCTAAGGGGCGGGGGGGCGCGGGACGGGACGGCGGGAGTTGAGAGGCCCGTGAGCCGCGCAGGGCGTCGCGGAGGGCGGCGGGATCGCTCTCGAGCAGGGCCGTGAGCCTCGCGGTGAGCTCCGCCAGGCCGTCCAGCCTGCCCGCCTGGGAGAGGCGGATGATGTGGGACTCCATGAGCCACCTCGGCTGGGGGTGGCGGGCGAGCTCGGAGTAGAGCCTGAGCCAGCTTTCGAAATGGCGATGCACGTCCTGGAGCGTGAGGGACTTCGCGGCCTCCCTGAAGTCGCGCTCCTCGGCGTCCGAGAGATCCATCATCTCGAAGGCCTTGGGGGAGGCCTTAATGAGGGCGAGATCGCGCACGTATTCCAGGATCCGGAGGCCCAGCTCCCTGAAGTCGGAGCCTGTCTCGTAGGCGTCCCTGAGCGCCAGAAGGGCGTCCGCAGCGTCCCCCCGGAGGGGAGAGAGCGCCACGCGGGATACCAGCGCCCTCTGCACGATGCCGAGCGAGCGGGTAACGGCCTCCACGGTGAGCCTGCCGTCGGAGGCGGCCACCTGGTCGCAGAGCCCGAGCGCGTCCCTCAGGCCCCCCTCAGCCTGCCTTGCCATGGCGGCCAGGGCCTCGGGCTCGTAGGGGAGGTTCTCGGCCTCGGCCACGGCCCTGAGCCTGGAGACGATGTCCTCGACCTTGATGCGCCTGAAGTCGTAGCGCTGGCACCGCGAGACAATGGTCGCGGGCACCTTGTGGGCATCGGTCGTCGCGAACACGAAGACCACATGGGAGGGGGGCTCCTCCAGGGTCTTCAGAAGAGCGTTGAAGGCGTCGCCGGTGAGCGCGTGGACCTCGTCAATTATGTAGACCTTGAAGCGGTTCCTGGCCGGCTGGAACTTGACGGTCTCCCTCAGTCCCCTAATCTCGTCAATGCCCCGGTTCGAGGCGGCGTCCATCTCTATGACGTCCACCGATCTCCCAGACTGGATCTCCAGGCAGCGCGCGCACTCCCCGCAGGGCCTGTCGCCTTCGGACTCGCAGGACAGCGCGGCCGCCAGGAGCCTCGCGGCCGTGGTCTTGCCCACACCCCTCGGCCCCGTGAACAGGTAGGCGTGGGCCACCCTCCCGGTCTTCAGGGCCTGGGTGAGAGTCCGGGTGACCTGCTCCTGGCCGACCAGATCGGAGAAGGTGCGCGGGCGGTACTTGCGGGCCATGACTAGGTAGGACACGGTTACACACCTTTCCGGCCGGGCCGGTCAGGCCGGTCAGGCCGGGGCCGCCCGGTGGCCGCCGGGGACCCCGGGCGCGGAGCTTTCAGCCCAGGGCCTTCCGGCACTTGGGGCAGACCCTCGAGCCGTCCGCCGGGACCTCGGGGTGGCGGTTCCAGCAGCGCGGGCACTTTGGATCGGGGCTCATAGCCACCCTGGCCTCCGCCCAGCCCTCGGCGGGCGCGTCAGCGGGCGGGTCCGCCTCCGTCAGGACGACCCTGCTCACGATGAAGAGCTCCTGGAGGCCCTGCCCGCGCCTGCGGAGCAGCTCGAGCAGGGGCCCGGAGGCCAGGATCTCCACTTCGGCGTCCAGCGAGGAGCCGATTAGCTTCGTCTTCCTCGCGTCCTCCAGGGCCTTCAGGGCCACAGTCCGGACCGCCAGGAGCCTTTCCGTCTCCAGGGCGGACTGGTCCTCCTCCCAGGCCGGCACGGGAAAGGGGAACGCGGAGAGGAACACGCTCTCCGGGACGTCGGCGGGGGTCCCGGCCGGGGGCAGGGCGGAGGCGGCCGACTTCGCCCCTGGAGTGCCGGGAGCGCCGGCGGGGGCAAGCCCGTTCAGGCTCCGCCAGATCTCCTCGGCGGTAAACGAGAGCACCGGAGCCATGAGGGAGGTCACGGACGAGAGGATCTCGCGCATGACGGTCTGGCTCGCGCGGCGGGCGGGATCGGAGGCTCTGAAGGTGTAGAGGCGGTCTTTCAGGACGTCCAGGTAGAACGAGGAGAGGGCCCCCATGAAGTTGTTCACGCGGTGGTAGACATCGTGGAAGGCGTAGGACGCGTAGGCCTTGCGGACCTGGCGGATCAGGAGCGAGAGCTCGCGGAGCGCGTAGCGGTCTACGGGGTCGGCTATCTCTGCGAGCGGGACGGCATCGCGTGCGGGATCGAAGTCGAAGAGGTTCCCTAACATGAAGCGGCAGGTGTTGCGGAACGTGAAGTAGGCCTTGACCAGCATGTCCAGTATCTGGTCCGAGACGCGAATGTCGTCCTGGTAGTTCTCTGACGCCACCCAGAGGCGCAGCACGTCGGCGCCGTACTTCTTTATTATCTCGGCCGGCTCCACCGTGTTCCCGATGGACTTGGACATCTTCTTGCCCTGCCCGTCCACCACGTAGCCGTGGGTCAGCACCTCCCGGTACGGGGGCTTCCCCTCCCGGTTCGCGACGGATATGAGGAGGGACGAGTGGAACCAGCCCCGGTGCTGGTCGCTCCCCTCCAGGTACATGTCGGCCGTGTCGGGAAGGCCAGAGCGGTCCTCCATCACGGCGGCGAAGGACGAACCAGAGTCAAACCAGACGTCCAGGATGTCGGTCTCCTTGGTGAAAGACGTGCCGCCGCAGTGCGGGCAGCTCTGCCCGGGCGGCAGGATGTCGGAAGTGTCCGTGTCGTACCAAGCGTCCGCGCCCCGCTCGGAGAAGAGCCTGAAGACGCGCTCGTGGATTTCGGGGGTGTAGAGCCACTCCCCGCAGGAGCCGCAGAAGAAGACCGTGATGGGCACCCCCCAGGACCTCTGCCGGGAGACGCACCAGTCGGGCCTCGACTCAATCATGCCACGGATGCGCTCGCGGCCCCTCGCAGGGATCCAGGACACCGAGTCTATCGCCCGGAGTGCCCTCTTCCTCAGATCCCCGTGCTCCATTGACACGAACCACTGCGGGGTCGCGCGGAAGACCACCGGCTCCTTGCAGCGCCAGCAGTGGGGGTACTGGTGGGAGAGCTTCTCGCGCGCCAGAAGCGCCCCCTTCCCCTCGAGCATCCCGATCACGGCCCCGTTCGAGTCCAGGACCCTCTGGCCCTGGAGCTCCGGAACCTCGGAGGTGAAGCGGGCTTCGTCGTCCAGGGGCGAGAAGATCGGGAGCCCGAAGGCGATGCCCGTCTCGAAGTCCTCGCGCCCGTGGCCGGGGGCGGTATGCACGAGCCCCGTGCCCTGCTCGAGGGTCACGTAGAGCGCCGGCACGAGCTTCGAGTCGCGGTCGCAGAGCGGGTGCAGGCAGCTGAGCCCCTCGAAGGCCCTGGAGTCGAGCTCGCCCAGGTCCTCCGCGCCGTCCAGGCCCAGCCTCCCCAGAAGCTTCGGCGCGAGATCGCGCGCCATGACGTAGGCCTTCCCGCCCTTCTGGTAAGCCCCGTAGGAGAAGCGCGGGCTGTAGGCCACGCCCATGTTGGAGGGGATGGTCCACGGCGTGGTGGTCCATATGACGAAATGGACCTCGCGGCCCGCGAGCCCCAGGGAATCCTCGCCGTCCTTAAGCCTGAACGCGACGAAGACGCTCTCGGAGACGTCCTCCTGGTACTCCACCTCGGCCTCGGCCAGGGCAGTCCGGCAGGAACCGCACCAAAGGACGGGCTTGACGCTCCTGGAGAGCCCCCCGTTCAGGGCGATCCTCCCGAACTCGCGGGCCGTCACGGCCTCGTAGCGAGGGCTCATGGTGAGATAGGGGTCCCTCCACTCCCCCAGGACCCCCAGCCTCTTGAACTCCTCGCGCTGGATCCCCACGAACTTCTCAGCGTAGTTCCGGCACAGCTCCCGGACCTTCCCGGTGGGTAGCTCCCTGCGTTTCGCCCCGAGCGACTTGTCCACCTGGTGCTCGATGGGAAGCCCGTGGCAGTCCCAGCCGGGCACGTAGGGGGAGCGGTAGCCTTCCAGGGTCCTGGCCTTCACCACTATGTCCTTCAGGATCTTGTTCAGCGCCGTGCCCAGGTGGATCCGACCGTTGGCGTACGGGGGACCGTCGTGGAGCGTCCACTCCGGACGGCCTTCCCCGCTGGCCTGGACGGCATGATAGAGGTCCATGGCCTCCCACATGGCGAGGATCTTGGGCTCCGTCTCGGGGAGGCGGGCCTTCATGGGGAAGCTGGTCTTGGGAAGGTTCAGGGTGTCTTTGAAGTCCATTATCGTCGGTCGTCCCTTCTGGAAGCTGGAATCACCTCCCGGCGGGGGGGGCGGGGGGGGCCGGGTCCGGCAGGGCCGGAAACGCCGGAGCCTGCCCCATGGCCCTCCACCTGTGCCCGGGGCGGCGGGCCCCGGCCCGCCGTCCCCGGCATCGGGCCCCTTGAGGGGGAAGCCGCTCGACCGCGGCCAGCGCACGGAACCGGAAGGCCCTCGTCCGGCACGGCCGGCCGGGGCAATGAGGGCGGGCAGTCCGGCAGTTTAGCCCGGAACCTCACATGCTAGCACAAACGGTACCGGAATGGGAGATTTTGTCTGCCGTACCGTAAGCCGGGCCTGACCGATGCCGGGCCGGCGCGCCATCATGGGAGGAAGCCTTCCGGGCGGCCGGGTCGGGGGGCGGGGACCCGCCGACCCGGCTTCTCCCCGCGAAAGGACGGAGCGACTTCCGCCGACCGTCCGCGACAAAGCGGGCACCATGCCACGGCCGACCCGGTCGGGAAGACGGGGAGACCGGGATTCGGAACTGACCGCCCTTCCGCCGCAACTGCATGACTGCCGGGCCCTGCACTGCTTGAATTACCGGCACGGAATAAGCCTCCGTCACCGCACCCGCGCGCGGCACGATGCGGAGAGCCGGCGTCCGGACTGAACACAGAAATCGCAGCTCAGCCTGACGGATTGGTAGTAACATCGATGAAATGCAGAACCTGATGTTGTTTACCATGAATACAAAAAGGATGATTGAGTCCTAATATTTGGAAAATTGGATAACAAACAATGTGTCATAGAAATTATTGAAAGTCAAAAAAATAAAACAATAGATAAAATAGAGAAAAAATATATTATATTGGCATGAAGGAAGCTACATATCGCAACAGATAATAAAAAAACCGCCTCAGACTTTTAAACATAACTAACATGTAATTACAACTGATTAAATAACTACGATTTGAACAGTACTAACATTCAGCAAACTTTCGGGATTGTTTAATCTTCCGCGATGTCCGGATATAGGAGCTCTTACATGTAAAATAGCAATAAGAATAGCAATAAGATATTAATAAGAAACTGCAAAGCCAAAAAATAATTATATTTACAATTAAAACACTAAAACATGAATGCTTTGCTCCCCAATCCTACCTTCGAAAGAGGACATGGCGTGTCCCCGGCCAGAACACATCGGTCTATTACGGTTCTGCCCATGGACAACGGAAATGGCACTGAGATCTGCGGAACAGATCGGCATCCTGTTTTGGTGTAGGCCTGAACATGAAAGGCAAAAATAAAATTTTATAAATCAGAATTTTATAAATTATAAAATATTGCGCTTCGAGCAAAAACCTGAGGGAGGCCGTCAGAAATGTTATTATGGGCACCTGGAAACAAGAGAATGACCATAGCCCAGTGTCGGGATAAGGGGAGCCAGGTCTGGCAGACTCAAATTATATTGAACGCGAAATATTTCAAACGTACGGACTGGAGGGCTGTCTCGTCCAATTTCCACGGATAATCAGCCAGGTTATAAGAGGATTAATCAGAACGCTAATTGATAACAGTATTGATAAAGGAGTTGATAAACCCAAAACAGCATGTGTAAATTCATAAACAACAGGGATATGTAAAATTACCGTTGATAAAAGCATATAAAACCCTATTCTTCTTGACATAAGCATCATTATAAAAGCAATAATTGCTATTATCGGGTAAAAAATTAAAAATTTAGTATTGAACATGGGATTTAAACATGTCCCTAATATCTGAAAAGCAGAAAAAACTATACAGATGATAAACCATATCTTAGAACCTATTCCGGTCTGAAATGTTTTGATCTTGAGCAAACATGCAAAATAAATTAAATTAAGAATTATAAAAATGGAAATAGCCTCAATAATCAAACGTGCCAGATTAGAAAATGAAAATGGAGCAGAACTTAACAAAACTGAACTAAAAATCCCACTTATAATCCAAATAATTGATATGATACAGCCTGACAATCGTATTCTTTGCTGTAATGTCCTATTATAAATTTTTGAAACTAAAAAAGGTACTAACAATACTAGCAGACATGTTGATACGAAACTTATTACAGTGAAACCAACAGAAAATGAATTTAAATATTGTGAAAATGGGGCATGACCTGAAACAGCACGAAAAATTAAATAATGAATTATCAAGGTTATGATTAGTTCCAACACAACAATCGATATCGAAATATAGTAATACACAACTGATTTTAATAGCATAGAATAAACTACAGAACAATATGTTATAACAGTAAGACCGAATATAATTGACAAAAGAGTAAAATTAACGTTATGTGAAAATAAAAAACCAAACCCCAGAACCAGCTTTAAAAGTAATGCAAACCCGGCAAGCCAAACTGGAAGAGCGGTATTTCCTAGGAACTCCTGTCCAGCTCCGGGCTGATGGACGGGCAGGACGGAATCGAAGGGCGGCACGTTGCCTGGAAGATTATGGCAGGAGAAATCACTTACGGCCGTTCCCGCCATCGGAATGTGCTGAAGATCGGAAATGTCCCCGCAGGAGACGATATTGATTCCGGTCGATTGATCCGGCATGATGCCTTTGACGTTAAAGGTGATGAGGCAATTGCCGCCTGGCGGAGTCTCGAAGCACATGGGCTTCAATTCAGCGCCGAACGGATCCACTACCACCATGATATTGCTGGCCGAGTTGGTCGAAGACTGGATACGTTGACAGTTCATCACATCGCCAACAGGATTGCCGTTCAGATAGACGGTGTACTTGGCAGCAATTCCTGCCAGATTTATCTGTGGGGAGATGGTAAGGATGCTGGGCATCTCAAGTGGCTGCGCCCCGGCGAGCCTGGTGAAGCGCAGTCCCAGACTATTTCCCGGCTTGCAGTTTTTTGCTATGAAATAGGAGGCCATCCCGCCGATCAAGGCAAACAGCAGCGCTATGCCATAGGTGCCAATGGGATTGCCGTTCGTCGCTAAATTCCCTATCAAAGCACCGATGAACTCACTGCCAATCCATAACAACAAAGTTAACAAGAAAAAGTTGAGCCCTTTGCGTCCCTTCAGTGATGCTGTTTTAGAATTTTTCCTTCCCAAAAGAATAAGCAACAATATTTCAATCATAATTTAATAGCCAGCATAACATTTGTCATTTAGTCTATGCTGTGGCTCTCCTTTCATAAATTTTATCCAAAGTCGCTATGCCGAACCGCGAAAAATTACAGAAGCTCCCCCGAAAGACTGAAGGAAATTCAAGTTGGATTAAAATGAAGAATCATTGCTCTATACGGCATAGATAGTTAAGGATAGTTTTATCTTGTCTTGTTCAAACATGCCTCAACGTTTGGATAACAATGGAAGCGATTCCGTACAGATTTCTTTGGATAGGAAAAATTCGGATGGAAAAACCTGGGAAAAGCAAAGGCAGACGGTGCTGTAAACTTTCCACCAGAGGAAAACAAGCAAATGCAAAAAATATTACAGGTAAAGAATTATGAGACTGACCACAGCAAGGTCATGAAAAAAGGAGGTCGGGGGAAGAAAAGATGACC
>JAISEQ010000331.1 GCA_031264045.1 Deltaproteobacteria bacterium | reverse complement strand
CAGCGATGGGTATCATCTCGCCGGAAAGCTTCGCGAAGCGCTTGAGCCTGCCCCTGATCCACAGAAACCCGTCGGCGTCCACCTCCGCTATGTCGCCGGTGTCGTGCCAGCCATCGGGCGGGCGGCGGATGACCCCGGGCTCCCCCTCGGTCAGATATCCCGTCATGATGTTGGGGCCCTTGAGCTTCAGGAGCCCGCCCTCCTTCACGCCGGGCACGGGGTCCAGCCTCCAGCGGATGCCCGGGAGCGGGGCGCCCACCGACCCGTCCCGCACCCGCATCCTGGAGCCCACGGAGACCACGGGAGCGCACTCGGTGACGCCGTATCCCTCGAACAGCCTCACCGAGAGCTTGCTGAAGTAGAGTTCCCGCGTGGAGGGGAGGACCTTCTCGGCGCCGAGCACGAGGAACCTCACGGCCGCGAAGTCGTAGGGGTGCGCGGCCTCGCCCCAGGCCCTGGCGAAGGAGTCCGATCCTACCACCACCGTGGCCCGCGTGTCGTAGACGAGCTCGGGGATGGCCTTGACCGCCAGGGGCGAGGGGTAGTTGAAGGACCGGATGCCGGAGAGGATCGGGAGGAGTATGCCGATGTTCAGGCCGAAGGCGTGGAAGGCCGGCATCGGGTTGAAGAGGATATCGTCCTCGTTCAGCTCGATCGCGCACAGGGCCTGGCGGATGTTCGCCAGAAGCGCCCCGTGGCTCAGGACCACGCCCTTGGGCGAGCCCTCCGAACCCGAGGTGAAGAGGACGGCGCCGGGGCTCTCGGGGGGGCGGAGATCCGCGCGGGAGAACCGCGAGCGCACGAAGTTCACCGCTCCCAGGTCCAGATCCTCCAGGCAGACTATCTCGGCGTCCGCGTCCGAGGCGGCCTCGCGGACGGAGCTCTCCACGTGCGGCGCCCTGGCGAGGAACGCGCGCGAGCTCACGACCGTCTTCGCCCCCGAGGCGACCAGGGCCGTGGCCATGGCGGCGCGGCCCTGGCTGTAGTTGAGCATGACGGGCACCCTGCCCCCCCGCCAGATGCCGAACAGCACGTAGGTCAGGGCCAGCGAGTTCGGGAGGAGTATCCCCGCAGGCGCCGCGCGGGGGAGCCGGCGGCCGAGCGCGTACCCCACGGCCTGGGCGCGGTCCATCACCCGCTTGTAGGTGACCGGCCTGCGGTCCGCGTCCTCGGCGATGATCCGGCCCTTGCCGGCCCGGCCCGCCGCCAGGGTGAGCTCCCTCCAGAGGTTCCGTCGCCACTCGCGGGAGCGGAAGCGGCACTGGAGCATCATCTCGTAGACGTCGCGGGCTAGCCTCGCCCGGAACCCCTTGCGAGTCTCGCCCGCGCGCGGCGTCCTGTCGAGCTCCACCGGGGGGAACACCCGCATCCGCACCTGCCAGCTCTCCGGCGGGCTACGCAGAATCTTCCTCATCCTGCCGAAGAAGCTGAACTCGGCCCCGTCGATCACGACCGGCAGCACCGGAGCCCCGGAGCGGGATGCGACTATGCCGATGCCCTCCTCCACCTTCATGAGCGATCCGGTGGTGGTGATCCTCCCTTCCGGGAATATGACCACCGCCCCCCCGTCGGCCACGGCGCTCACCAGCGCCCTCAGCTGGTGCGGGCGCTGGGGGTCCACGGGCACGGCCCTGAAGAATTTCAGGAAGAGCCCGACCCACCACTCGTCCGCCCAGCGGGCGTTTATCGCGAACGTCAGATCTCGCTTCAGATAGCACACCAGGAGCGCCACGTCCAGAAACGATGTGTGGTTCGGGGCGATCAGCACGGGCCCCGGGGCCTTCTCCAGATTGTGCAGCCCGGTCACCCTGGGGTCGTAGAAGAGGCGGATGAAGACGGAGGCTGCCTGCCGTATGGCTTCGGCGGGGAGGAAGCAGAGCGTCACCGCGGCCATGACGACGGCGGTCAGCGCCAGGAAGAGGAACAGCGCCGGGATGCCCGCGCCCAGGAACCCGAAGACCGCCGCGATGACCGCGCCGGCGGCCATGAACAGCGAGTTCATGATGTTCCCGGCCGCTATCATCCGGGAGCGGGACGCCGCGGGGGATCTGTGCTGGATTATGGCGTTGAAGGGCACCGCGAAGAAGCCTGCGGCGGCGGCGGTCAGGAACGCGAGCGCCGCGAGCCTCAGGTAGGTCCAGTCAGTCATGAACCTCAGCGCGCCCACGCTCCCCGCCGGGGCCGGGGGAAGGGTTCCCGCGCATCTGGCGAAAAGCAGGAGGAACACCGCCAGGAGCGCGGCCGACGCGGGGGCGAGCCTGGCCGACACGTCCCCCTTCAGGAACGCCTGCACGGACAGGGCGCCGGCGGCGACTCCCAGGGCGAACAGCGACACCATGAAGGTCCCGGCGGCCGGAGTGCCTCCAGCGTAGGCCGCGACGAGCACCGGGGTCTGGGCGAGAAGAACGCTCCCCACACCCCAGAACCAACTGGCCGCGAGAATCGAGAGCCAAACGTCCCCGTTGGCCCTGGCGTCGCGGATTATCGCCGCGGCCGACGCGGCGATGTTCCCGGTGACCTTCAGTCCCGGGTCACCCTCCCCGGAGGGGGGCTGGAGCAGCGCGAGCCACAGGCCCGCCGCGGACACCAGGATGAGCCCCAGCGGAACGGCCGGTCCGG
>JAISEQ010000330.1 GCA_031264045.1 Deltaproteobacteria bacterium | reverse complement strand
CGTGGTCGGGGGCCCTCCCCGGCCGAAAGACTGCCGGGCAAGGCCGGGGGAGCGGGAGGCGCGTCGGTCCCGCGTCCGGAAGAGGTCCCCCGCGGGACCGGGCACGGAGCCCGGAGGAGCGGGGGCGGGGGGATCCACCGGCCGGGGGAGGTCCAGTGCCGGGGAGGGAGGGGCGGAAAGGTTTCGGGGCCGGAGGCGCCCGGCACGGCCGGGGACGGGAGCCCGCGGGCTCCGGAGGGGGGAAGCGGGCGCCGGCGGCCCCGCCCGCCGGGCCTAGTCGATCTCCACTATCTGCCCCTTCTGGGGGATCTGGAGACGGAGGCTCTCGCGGGCTATGACCTCGAGATCCTCCAGGACGACCAGCTCCTCTATCCTGGCCTTGAGCCTGGTGTTCACCTCGGAGAGGCGCTGGTGCTCCCGGTTCAGCCTGGAGACCTCGATGCCCAGCTGGTTCCGGCCCTGGGCCACGGCTATGAGGGCGAAGAGGCCCAGGACGGCCACCATGATCCCGCTGAAGACGAGCGAGAAGCTCCAGGGCCTGAAGCGCGAGAGGCGGTCGGCCGGATCCACCTCTATCCGCTGCCGCTCGGGGCTCGCGTACTCGGCAAGGCGCCTGAGCCTCTCCTCGCGGCGCCTTCTGGCCTCGAGCGACACCTCCCTGGGGGGCTTGCGGTCGCGCTTCTCTGGCTTGCGGGCCTTCGCCGCCTGCTTCTGGAGGTCCTTGTGGCGGTAGGGCCTCGTCCTGGGGGATTCCTTCGGCATCAGGCGGGATCCGGTGGGTCGGGACGCCCGGCTGGGGCCTGCCGGGCGGGAGGGGGATGCGGGTCGGAGGGCCTCAGGAGCAGGCCCGGGCGGTACGGGAAGGGAGGCGGGCCGGTCCTTTCGGGATCCGGGGCGGCCCGCGGGCGGGGCCGCCTCAGGGTTCGAAACCCGTCCGGGCGGCGGCCCTGAGCTTGGCCGAGCGGGAACGGGGGTTCCGGAGCTCCTCGTCGCGGCCCGGGACCAGGGGCTTCTTCCAGAGGGGATCCCAGAGCCTGGGCAGGTCCCCGGGACCGGGGCGGAACAGCTCCTTCACCATGCGGTCCTCCAGCGAATGGAAGCTCATGACCGCCAGCCGGCCGCCGGGGGCCAGGGCGGGCCGGGCCTTGGAGAGGAGAGCCGCGAGCGCGTCCAGCTCGCCGTTCACGGCGATCCTGAGGGCCAGGAAGAGCCGGGTGGCCGGATGGATGCGCCTGCCGGATCTGGGGGGCCTCACGACCCTGCGGGCGGCTTCCGCCAGCTCGAGGGTCGTCGCGAAGGGCTTCGCCCGCCTCCTCCGCACGATCTCGGCCGCGAGCTTCCTGGACGCCCTCTCGCCGCCCAGGCGGTAGACGAGATCGGCGAGCTCCGTTTCGGGGAGGGAGTTCACGAGATCCGCCGCCGTGACCGGGCCGTCCGGGTCGAGACGCATGTCCAGGGGCCCGTCGGACATGAACGTCAGTCCCCTGGCGGGGGAGAGCATCTGGCGCGAGCTGGCGCCGAGATCGGCCAGGATCCCGTCCAGGGGCGGGAAGCCGGCGGCGGAGAGGTGGTCCGGGAGATCCGCGAAGCTCCCGCGGCGGAGCACGACCCTCGGGTCGTCCCCGGCCCAGCCCAGGGCGGCCTCCAGGGGCTCCGGATCCAGATCGAGGCAGAGGAGACCCCCGCCGGCCCCGAGCCGGTCGAGGATCAGGCGGCTGTGGCCGCCCCCGCCCAGGGTCACGTCGGCGTAGAAGCCGCCGGGACGGACCGCGAGCGCCTCCAGGCACTCGGCGGGCATGACCGGCACGTGGCCCAGCCCGTCCTCGGCCCCGCCGCCGCCCGGCACGGGGAAATCGTCCAAGCGCCGCACCTCCGGGGGATCCGCCGGGTCCCTGAAGTCCATGAAGTCCCGGAAGCCGGCGGAGCCGGGCGGATCCGGGCATCCCCGGGAGACGGCGGAGCCCGGGAAGGCCGGGAAGTCCCGGACGTCCCGGAGAATCCCGGCGGGGGGCGGATCCGGGAGGCGGCCGCGGACCGCGGGGTCCCGGGGCTCCCGGAGGGGCGCGGGCGCGGCTCCGGCTAGCATCTGGGGAGCCTCGTGGCGGGCGAGGCCGCGGCCTCGCCGGACGCCCCGGCCTCGGCCGCCCTGGCGGCCAGGTAGAGCTCCTCGGCCTTGGCGCGCTTGGCGTTCAGGGCTTCGGGATCCCAGATCTCGAACTTGCCGCCGTTTCCCGACACGACCACGTCCTTCTTGATGCCCGCGAGCTCCCTTTTGGAGGCCGGGAGCAGAATCCTGCCCGCCTTGTCCAGGGCGACCATCTCCAGACGCGACTTCCAGAGCCTCAGGAAGTCCATGTGCTGGCCGGTGCTCTGGAAGCGGGCCGGGTCCGACCATTCCGCCTCCAGCTCCGCCATGGTCTCGACGGGGTAGACGTTCACGCAGGCGTCCCCCGGCATCCAGCCGAGCCACATCCTCTCGGGGCTGGAGGACTTCCGGAGGTTGTCCCTGACGGGGACGGGGAGGGTGAGCCTCCCCTTGTCGTCCAGGGTGTGGGTCGCCTCTCCGAAGAAGTCTATGGGTGCGCCTTGGACCATCTCGGCCTTTCCCCCCGCCCGCGCGGCGGGGGAGCTCCGCTTCCCGCGCGCCGCGAAGGCCCGGGGGCGGTTGTTTGAAGATTATCCCACCTTCTCCCACAAGTCAACACTTTTATATCCTGAGCGGCCAACAATTTGGAAGAATTCTCCACTTTGTCCCACCTGCCGGGCAAGCTGCCATTACATGTTGCCAAATGAAAGCTCCTTTACACCAGATGTTGAAACTGATCCTCCGCAGGCCTTGAAAGACCGGGCTTGCGGAGAACCGGCAAACGCCCCGTACGGAAGCGGAGGCCCGCGGCAGCGGCAGCCGAAACGGCGGGCACAAGCCATGCCGGCCCCGGAAATTTGTGTGCAAAGTCCCGACGATCCGCTGCGGCGCCGCAACCTCCGCGCGCGACGTCCCGAAGCCGCGCGCTCGGCGGGAACCGGGGCGCCGGCGGCGCCGGGGGCACGGCAGGCCGGGAAGAGGCGGAAGGCCTCCCGAGGGGGAGAGGCGGAAGGCCGCCCGCACGGGAGTGGAAGGGGAAGATCCGGCGGGGTGAAGCGGGGTAGGCCCCCGCGGCCCGGGGACTCGCGGCCCAGCCGGCCGGCGCTCCGCAGGCGGGCCGGGGAACGGGACGCGGAAAGCCGAATGCCCAATGCCGAAAGAGGAACGCGGAAAGCCGAATGACCGATGCCGAAAGGGGAAAGAGGAAAACCGAATGCCCAATACCTAATGCCGAAAGCGCGAAGCCGGGCCGGGGCGGCTTGCGACGGCTGGCGCGGCTCCCGTGACATGCGGCCGCGGAGTACGCTCCGGGCGGAGCCGCTGGAAGACCCCGCTCCCGCACGATTATTCCTAAAAAGATGTTGACTGTATGGTGATGCAGCGTGTTATGGTGTAATCAAATATCCTTAACGCGACATGTGGGGCATTGTCAGGAATCTCTCACGAGCGGACCAAGCTCCCCCTTGAGACGGGCGGCAGGAAGGAGGGTACTGGACCGAACGCTTCCGAATTCGCGGGGAGGCGGCGTTTCCGGGGATCTGGAGGGCTGGGTGCTCTCCGCCGGCCGCAAATGGCCAGGAGAGGCGCAGGGAGCGTCTCAGGGCGGTTTCGGGGAACGGCACTGGACCGCCGGAGCGGCTTCGCCGAAAGCGCCCGCCGGGGCGCGGGAAGGGCGCACGGGTGCCCGGGTGGGGCCGGGTGGGTGGAGGCGTCCGGTTTTGAGGCTTTTCCGGCGCCGGCGCCCCGCGAAAGGCCGGACGGAAGGGAAGGCTGCCGGGGAGGCGCCCCACCGGGAAGTCTCGGCGCGGCTCCCCCGCCCGCCTTTCCGGAACCGCTGAAGCGCATATGGGAGATCTGACTGTGAGCTGAAGCGGCATGCCGAGTTCGAGGGAGAGGCTGTCAGGACAGCGGCGGCCAGTTCGGCAACGGGCGGGCCGCCCTCGGCGTCTGCCGCGAATTCTGGGTGCCGGGGCGGACACGGGCGGGATGGAAGGCAGAAGGAGATGGAGAAGGCCGGCGGTCGGGGAGAAGACGGATGAGGACTGAAACGGGAATGAAGATGAAGATGGAGATGAAGATGAAGATGAAGATGGAGATGAAGATGAAGATGGAGATGAAGATGACGATGACGATGGCTATTCCGGTAACGATAAGGAAAACGATAGCGATAGCGATATCGATTTCGGCTGCGGCAATGAAACGTCAACGGCAAAGATGACGAAAACGACATGAGGATAAGACAATGGAGAAGGCAGGATGTCAGGGCATCAACATATAGCCGCACAAAGCCGGCTGGGAAAACAGATAAGACCCGGCAGTCGAGGAGAATCGCTCCATATCGCATCTCACACGTTCCTGTGCCCGACATGAGGGGGATCGGGGCGACACTTGCGGAAAATGCAACGGCCTGCACCGGGCCTGCCGGGTGATTCCGCTCCGGAAGAGGAGACGGGCGGAAGCGGATGGCCGGAGACTCGCCGGACGAGGCAGGACTTCCAGCGGCTTGTCGAGCCGCCGGATAAGGAGCCCGAAGGGCATCGACGCCCGGTCGCGCGGTGCATCCCGGGCCGGCGGAAACGGGCGGAGCGCCGGACGATCGCGCCGGGGCGTCCAAAGCCTGCAGGAACCCCGCGAAAAGCTCCGTGAAGATCAAGGGAACATGACGGAATGCCTATATCCCGCCAGACAAGCCAACCCGGTGCGCCGCACGGAGCTCAGCCGCAACCGGCACGAATCCTTCAGAAAGTCGTCAGATGTTTTCTTGAACATTGAAACTTCTGAACCGCCATCAGACTTGAACCGTTGCCTGCAGAAATCAAACTGATGTCAGGCAGCATGCCGCCGATTCATGCCTCCAGGATCATCTTTTCTTCTGGCCTGGCAACTTATGGACTTGCAATCAGTGGCTTTCCAACGAAATGTTCAGCTTACGTTACCGATTAGAGCCGCGAGAGGGGGAACGGAGCATACCGAACTGCGGGTAAGCCGCGCTCCCCCTGACGAACATGACTTCCCCCTGACAGGTAACACCGGCGGCCCGAAAAAGCATGAGAAAATAAGGCTTACGTTCCGTGAATTCCGCCCGAGCATGAAAAGATGCGCGGGCCAGCTCCGCCTCGTGTTCATCGCGGGCATAAGGCAGTTCAGCCGGCTCCCTCTTTTCTCCAGCATGAACACCGCTGGGGGCATCTCCCTTGACGGAGGCTTCGCTAAAATTTACGGCTTCACGAAAATTAAAATTAATGCTTCATTTTAAAATATTTTGCTTCTGCCGCTTCGATATTAAAACTAAAAGGCCAACCAGTCGATGATGCCATCTCCGATGATCTCTCGGAAATGCCGATGAAATTGCATAACGGATATATCTTTGACGCCAGATCCTAACATTTAAACTATTTGTCAGTTATGAATTTTTTTAGAAACGCATAATTTTGAAATTTTCGGCACTAAACCGACAACCCTCCTCCTAAGATCCGTTTCTCCCAGAACGATGCAAAGCATTTCAATGCATTAAACTGTAACCTTTCGTTCGACGGCCTCTTTCCGGAAAAGAAACTTACCGGGCTGAACGCTGCTGTGCCGCCCATGCGGGCAGGCCGCCTGACAAAAGGCATCATAACCAATGCCGACAACCAAAAGGAATTCATCTAAGAATGCCCAAAGCGAGATCATGGCTCGATTCTGTTCGAACTTCTGGCAGATCCGCTCATTACCTCCAATACCGTCACTCATCCTGAAAAATTAACGGACATGAAATTACCGCAGTTCCCTCACTCCTTCGGATCGCGGGGCGAAGGCGAATGCGAAAAGTTCCCTTCCGCCGTCCCCCGACGCGCATTTCAGCGCGGGCCTGGAAGCCCGGGCGGGCACGGCAATCTCGCGGACGGAAATGAACGCCGCTTCCGGGGATTCCAGACGGGTTTCCCTTTCTGGCCACGCCGCAGTTTCCCTTTCGGGCCACGCCGCGGCTTCCCTCGGAATTCCGCGGCAAGCCGGTCATCCCGGAGACCTTATCGGATACGGGCGGCTCCGATATCGGCCAGGCAGGTCACGGGCCGGTCGCCATGGGGATCGGGCGCGGGAAAGCCGATCCTGCGCACAGGGAAAAGGACGCGGGTTCCCGACGGGGGCGGCATGGCCGTCGGCGTGCGAAGCGATTACGTTAACGGCAGACTTGACAACACGGCCGCTTTTTCATTCACCCGGATACGTCAAGAGAATTGCGCGGAAAAGCTTCTCGCGGAAGGTTACCGCGTTTGCGCGGCGCCGCGGCCGTCCGCGGCACTTCGGATGCGGCGGCCAGGTTCAGGAAAGCCGTCCGGAACGACGCGCGGGGGCCCCGCGCCGGACGCCGCCGGGCGAACTGTCACCTCCCCGCCCCTCACAGCGCGGGGCTCCGGACAGACGGGGGACGCGAACCCCCGCGCGCGGTCAGTGGAGCCCCGCCCCGGCATCCGGGGATCCTTCCCCGGCGTTCCCCCCGGCCCCGGACTCGCGATCGGCCGGGACGTCCGGGGAAAGGGAGCCCTCCCCTTCCGCGGGGAGGGCGCATGCGCCGTCCGCGTCCCCGGCGCGGCCGCTTCCAGCTCCGGCCCCGCCTGCGCCGTCCGAAACCCCCGGCGCGGGGGCGTCCGCGCCCTCCCGTCCGGCCCCCGTGCCGGAACGGGCCACGCTCATGAGGAGCTTTATGCGGTTCAGCTGGTTCACCTCGCTCGCG
>JAISEQ010000457.1 GCA_031264045.1 Deltaproteobacteria bacterium | reverse complement strand
TTCAGGGTGCCCGATCGGTACGGGGTCTTGAACGGTTTTGGCATTCCAGTCGACTTTGTAAAAACGGAACATGCTGTGTGTCCAGCCATGAACAGCGACTGCGCAGACGCGTGTCTCGCCTTTCAGGTAAAATGGGCTGAGATAGTTTTTCGCAAGTATCTGGCTTACGGCCCCAGCTATGCTGTCTTCCAGGTGTTTTCTCACGTGTTCGGACACCTCAGGAGAGGCGGGCAGGATGGAACCGGAAACTGGCGGCTTGGATGGCTGGTTAAAATTTTTGGGATCTGAAACTTTGGTACGCTTGATTTCTATGACTACTTGGAAACCGGACGGTGAAGTATAGACAATGTCAGCCCTCCCATCGCCAGTGAACTGTTCAAGACGTGCGCGACAATCGTCTAAGTTAAGGAGGACGTAAAGGAGAAACTGATATATAAATTCGTTGGGATTATGTAAGCAGATTGCGTATTGTCTCAGCAAAGACGAAAAAAGCCTTGAACATTCGTTTTCGTCAGATCTTTCGAATGATTCGAGAAATCGGATATATTTTTCGGATATGCTACCCTTAAAACCTGGAAAAGGCGAGTCCATATTTCCGAAGTCGTTGGCAAGAGCGAAGGATATCTCGTTGTTGGGGCATTTCAGGGCGTATTTCGGGCGAATGCCGGAATTTTCAATTTTATCTATGGTAAGATATCCTGTATGAAAGAGGAGAGACTCGATCTTCAAGTCCTGAAGGGAATTGATAGGTCTGAAGCTGTCCACTCTGAGTTTCTTTGAAAATATATCAATATAAATGCTTGGATTATGTTTAAACTTATATGCTGCAATAGAAGTGCCAGAATCGTACCAGTAACTGTTGAACTCTTTTTTGTAAAGACAATTCGTTATAGAAAATGGATTGAACACTTTTTTTTTGCCATCCCAGGTATAGCCATCATACCAGAACTTAAGCAAGTCCATGAATATTTTTTTTGTAGAATTTTTGCCAAGTCTTCCAACACGTTTCATATATGATAGTGCTGAACCTATATGAGAAGAAAAATGTAACTTAATTTCTTTTTTGGTAAACCCGCATATGGTAGAGTAGTGTGGTTCCAAAGATATGTCGATGATATTGTTGATGCCGGAGAATATCGAGAGTTGTGAGAATTTGGTGATACCGGTAATGAAGGTGAAACGCAACATCTTCCGGCAACGTTTTATGGTGCTGTAGAAGTCGCGAAGCAGTTCCCGCGTCTCTTCGGCTTTAGCGGGCTCGTTGAGGTTGGAGAGAAGGGGGTAGTCGTACTCGTCAATGAGAAGGATGACGTTTGCGGGTTCCTGTTCAAAGACCTGCGACATGTTCGGAAGTTTTGCCGGAGGGTTTCTTTCTGAAAGTCTTGAGATTAGAAGATCGATGTCAGAGACTGATGATGCGGGTCCTAAATTCAGATTGTGTTGTTTGGCTATTTCGTTTAACGTGGAAAGAATCTTATCCCTGAACGGTACCGGTGCCGAAGGGAAACCTCCCAAAGAGATCCGGATGACGGGATGAGCGGTCCAGTTGTAATCTGATTCGGGTCCTCCCTTTCCGATGTCCAGGTCGGCGAAAGGCTTTTTGTTTCCCGTGGCTATGTTCTGGATAGTGTCTAGCAGGAGGGTTTTGCCGAACCTTCTTGGCCTGGATAGGAAAAACGTGCGTGTTGGGCTGCTGTTCAGAAGATCGCGGATCATGGCGGTCTTGTCGACGTACACGGCGTTGGAACCGATGAAATCAAGAAAATCTGGGGACTCGGGTAGCAAACGTTTCGGCATCTTTTGATCACTGTCCGTATTGTCTTTCTCTGTCAAGGAAAGGGCCTCCTAAGCTGATATGACAATAGATAAAGCAAATATAACCATTTATATTATATTGATAAATTATCTGTTTGTCAATACGTATCAGTTCACGGGATGGCGTCAGTTAGCGGGGACCATGGTAGCGGCTGTTTCTTAAAGCGGAGACCAAGTGCTTCAGGATACCACTGATGCTCAAGTGATTTAGGTCACTACGGATGCGACTTCTTTGAAACGGCGATGATTGAACATTATGGCCTATCAGCTTACTGTGGGGACTGGCCAAGCCCCCCATGACCAGTCCAGCAGGCTCAAGGCGCTTGGGCTAGCACATCTCCCGGCTGTGCAACGAACCTCTTCCGTGAGCGGATATTATCAGCCATGAAGCTATCCTTTCACCGGGAGATCCGCCGGCCTTCCCTTGCCTCTTCACCCCGCGCTCCCTTCGCCGACTTTTCGGATGCTTCATTTCCCTGATCTGCCTGTCCGTGAGCGGAGATCCAGTTGATGGCTACGTTCAAATAGAAATTATCTGCTCTTAAATATATGAGCTCTCTACACGTGTAATCTAAAGTAAATTAGTTGCTATAGACATCCGTTTCAGTCTGTCTGCTGCGTTTAGGTGAATGATGAGGCGGCTCCCCCTTTCAGTAGCCTTGACGGCTTCCCGTCCCGGCATCTGAGTTGACCGGCAGCGAACGGAATCGGAAGAGCGATCATCATTATCCGCAGTAATGCCCCTTGCGATGCTCTCTGGACGAATGCCGACAGTTTCGTCATGTTGTTATCAGTTTCTTTTGGTAGCGGGAGTTACGATTTGCACTTCAATGCAAATTCGGGTCGATGCGGTCCCCTGGTTCGATGCTGGCCCTGGTTCAATGCCGGATGTTCTTTTCCGTATCGTGAGCGGTGCCCGTCCTATTGGGAAGCGGCGCTCTTATGGGATCGGCGCTCTGATGGGGATCGGCTCCGTCCTCCGGGACCGCCGGAACTGCCTGCCTCCGGTCCGGGACGGCGCGGCGGCCGGGCGGCTTCCGGGCATGCGCGTCATGTCCGGGGGCTGCGGGCACAGTCCCGGGAACCCGGACGGTCACGCCGGCGGAGCGGCGGCTGCGGGATTTCAAAATGTCGTCAGGCGGGGGCGTAATTGCCGACAGCTCCATGAGCGGGACGCTGGAGGGTCCTGACGGTCCGCAGGCCGAAAGTTCCCGGGAAGGCGGCGGCGGAAAGCCGGTACCGGCTTTCCCGCTGGCCCGTCCCGCCGGTTTTCGCGAGGCACGTTCCGGAGCCCTCCGCCGGGGGTGCCCGGAAAGCCGTCCTGTTCCGGGCGGAGGGGCGGGCGCGGCCCCCGGCCGCGTCTCCCCTTCCTCCGGGCTGCGGGGCCGCCGGAGATACCGGTCTCCGGAGGGAAAATTCCCGTGAAGCCGTAGCGCTTGAACCTGGTTCTGGATTGGACTTAAGTTGTTGAAATAACAGGGAAATTTATGAAATATTTCGCATGTGAAGACCGGGACCCGACGGGTTCCCCGTCTTTCTGGCAGGGCGTATCCCGCCTGCTGCGCACTTTCCGGGGAGTACGCCTGCGGCCCCGTAATTTATTGACCATCGCCGCGAACGGGATTATACTGTAAACGTTGCTTCCCGTTCGCAGCGGCTTCCGGCCGTCCCCCCCCACCATGTACAAGCCCCGGTGGAAAGGGCGGAAGGTCATAACCCCATATATACGCACACCTACCCGCGCAGATGACATATCCGGGGAATATGTCAGCCTCATCCCTCTTTCCGTGCAACGGAGGACCAAGATGGACCCTATTATTCTCTCCAGGCTGCAGTTCGCCCTGGCCACGATTGTCCATTTCTTCTACGTTCCCCTCACGATTGGCCTGAGCTTCTTCATTGCCGTTCTGGAGACCCGGTACTACCGGACCGGAGACGAGCAGTACAAGCTGCAGGCCAAGTTCTGGGGTAAGATCTTCCTCATCAACTTCGTCCTGGGCGTCGTCACCGGCATCGCCCTCGAGTTCCAGTTCGGCACGAACTGGGCCATCTACTCGAAATACGTGGGCGACATCTTCGGTTCCCTCCTTGCCATCGAGGCCACCCTGGCCTTCTTCCTCGAGTCCACCTTCATAGCCGTCTGGGCCTTCGGCTGGGACAGGGTCTCCAAGAAGACCCACCTGGTGGCCATCTGGCTCGTGGCCTTCGCCGGGACCATCTCCGCCCTGTGGATCCTCCTGGCCAACGGCTTCATGCAGCATCCCGTGGGCTACGAGATCCAGGACGGCGTGGCCAGGCTCACCTCCTTCACCGAGGTGCTCTCCAACCCCTACGGCTGGATGATGTACCTCCACACCGTCTGCGGGGCCTTCATCCTCGCCAGCTTCCTGGTGATGGGGGTCTCCGCCTGGCACATGTACTTCAATCAGAACAAGGAGTTCTTCCTCACCTCCTTCAAGCTTGCCTCCACCTTCGCGCTCGTCTTCACCCTGGCCTCCTTCGTGTTCGGCCACCAGCTGGGCCAGGTGACCAACAAGTACCAGCCGGCCAAGATGGCGGCCATGGAGGCCGTCTGGGACTCCGAGCCCGACACGCCGATGTACCTGCTGACGCTCCCGAAGTTCACGAACGAGCCGGGCAACCTCATCCAGGCGCTCCCCGTGCCCGGCATGCTGTCCTTCCTCGCCACCAACTCGTTCCACAGCACCATCAAGGGCCTAAACGAGTTCCCCGCCGACGAGAGGCCTCTCGTGTGGCCCGTCTTCCTCTCCTTCAGGCTGATGATCACGCTGGGCACGGCGTTCATCATCATAGCCATCATAACCTTCTTCATCCGCAAGATAGTGCCGTCCCTGGGGTGGGGGCTGTGGGTGTACATCCTCCTCATCCCGCTCCCGTACATCACCCTCCAGCTCGGCTGGATGGTGACGGAGCTCGGTCGCCAGCCGTGGATCGTCTACGGCATGCTGAGGACGGCCGACGCAGGGAGCCCGCCGGTCGACTGGTACCAGGTACTCATAACCCTTCTGGCCATGGGGGCCATCTACGGGCTCATCTCCGTCACGGGCTTCGTCATGATGATCAAGACGGCCATAAAGGGCCCCGACAAGCTGACCGAGCACTACGCCTAACGGCCTGAAAGGGAGGAACTTATCATGGAATTCACTTGGCTGCAGGTTGTCTGGTTCATCCTCTGGGGGGTCCTCTGGGGCGTGTACTTCATGCTCGACGGCTTCGACTTCGGGGGGTCCATGTGGCTCCCAATCCTGGGCGCCGCCTCCGAGCGCGAGCGCACCGCCATGTACAAGGCCACGGGCCCGTTCTGGGACGGCAACGAGGTCTGGCTCATCACGGCGGGCGGGGTCACCTTCGCCGCCTTCCCCCTGGCCTACGCGGTGCTCTTCTCGAGCCTTTACACCGCGCTCCTCATCCTTCTCTTCTGCCTGATCATCCGGGGCGTGATCTTCGAGCTCCGCTTCCAGTGGGACGACCCCTGGTACCGCATAATCTGCGATGCCCTGGGCGTCATCGCGAGCGTCGTGGCCCCCCTCCTCCTGGGCGTGGCCTTCTCCAACCTCTTCAGGGGCCTCCCCCTGCAGTACGACGCGGCGAAGGACTTCTTCATGTTCCAGGGCAACATCCTGGATCTTCTCCACCCCTACTGCCTCCTGGGCGGGGTGCTCTTCGTGGTCATGTTCCTGTGCCACGGGGCCCTGTACCTGTCCTGGAGGGTCGAGGGCGACCTCCAGAAGAAGGCCTTCTACATGGCCAAGCTCACCTGGCCGCTCTTCCTCGTCCTCTTCCTCGTGTACGTGGCCCTGACCTTCTTCTGGACCGACCACTTCATAGAGCCGTACATGACCTCGAAGCTGCTGTTCGCCATCCCTCTCCTGTGCGCGGTCCTGTTCCTGAGCTCGGGGTGGTACATGTACTTCAAGAACTCCCCCGGGCGGGCCACCCTGGCCTCCTGCGGCGGCATCCTGACCTTCACCCTCTGCGGGGTGATGGGCATGTTCCCGAACCTCATCCCCTCCCGGCTGGACTTCCAGGGCTCCAGCCTCACCATCATGAACGCCTCGTCGTCCCACCTCACGCTGGGCATCATGCTGGCGGTGGCCGTCGTCTTCGTGCCCACTGTCATCATCTACCAGATCTGGGCGCACAGGAAGCTCTCCTGGCCCGTGAAGGCCGACTACTAGCCGTCTGAAGCCGACGGCGGCCCCGACAGGGGCGCGGCCCCGCAAAACCGGACCCCGCCTTCCGCCCCCGCCTGCCGGGAGCCGGGGGCGGGGTTTTCTTTCTTCCTCCGCCGCATCCCGCGTCCCCGAGGCCGCGTTTCCCCGGGCCGGAAAGGCCGGCCGTCCGCGCGGGATCCCCGAGACGGGCGACGGCGGCCCCGTGCCTTTTGCCGCTTCCTGGCGAAGAGCCCCGCCTTCCCGGCAGGCCGGGCAGACCCTGAATGCGCGTCTCCGCAGGGGGGCCGACGCCTGAACTGCCGGCCGGCGGACGGATCCGTCGCGGCCTACGCCTCGGGGCTGGAGGTCCGCGGCTCGCGGGAACCGCGTCGCCGTCTCTGCCGGGGGCGGTCCCCGCGGGTTCCGGAGCATGTCGGCGTCCCGGATCTGGTCTGCCGTTACAGATGCAAATACAATATGGAGCGTGAAACCGATCGAGGCAGGGTCGGGAGGGCACACCGACGCGAATTCCGGGCGGAGCTCTCCTCCTGACGCGGGGGCAGGCCAGGCCGTACTCCGGGGATTTCCGGAATGGGAGGACATTGAGGGCTAAGGATGCCGTTGACTGCGAACGACCTACGCGTATATACTGTAATGGTCATCGAGCTACGGCGCTCCCCTTAGCCGCACCCAGGACGCTCGCCCGCAACCATCCCCTAAGAATGCTAAGGTGCATACCATGTCCACGCGCACAGCAGTACCCTTCGCGCTGGTGCTGGGTCTCGCGATCGTGTCGCTCTGGCTCTTCCGGCCGGGCGGAACCGGTCAGATTCAGCCGGCCCGTGATCTTCAGGCCTTCGCCGGAGACGCCTTCGGAAGCTCCGTGCGGCCAGCGGCCCCGTCCGGCTCCGCAGGCGGCATGCTCCGCTCCTTCCTGCCCTCCCCGGGCCACGTCCGGATCCCGGGCTTCGGGTCCGGAGACCTTGTTCCGGCCGCCGGCACCCGAAGGGTCCGCCGCGTGAGGCGGTACAGCAACCCCCCCGCCAGGCGTCGCCGGAGCGGCTCCGGGATCCTTCTGGGAGGAGGAGTCGGCATGGGGGTGGGGGGCGCCGTGGCCCAGTCCCAAAAGTCACAGAGCAACCCCGGAAACGAGCCCAACCTGTTCGAGCGCAGGAGGGTCCTGGATCTGGTGAACCAGGCCCGCCAGGCCAACGGCCTGATGCCGGTGATGTGGAACGAGGCCCTGGCCAGGGCGGCCCAGGTGAGGGCCCAGGAGATCACCCGGAACTTCTCCCACCAGCGGCCGGGCGGGGGCGACTTCCAGTCGGTCCTGGGCCAGTTCGGGATAAGCGCCTACACCTGGGGCGAGAACATCGCCCAGGGCAAGCCGGACGCCGACGCGGTCATGGCGTCCTGGATGAACTCCAAGGGGCACCAGGGCATCATCCTGGACAGCGACTTCGGACAGCTGGGCGTAGGGGCCTTCGCGACGCCCACCCTCGGCCTCTGCTGGGTCCAGCTCTTTATAAGGTGATCCCGCAAGCCCCGGGCATGGTCGGGCACCTCTCCGCATTACGGCAGGCCCCGTCCCGGGACGCTTCGGGACGGGGCCTTTCCGCGTTCCGGGCGGCCGCGGGGGCGGATTCGCCTGGGCCGGCGGTGAACGGACGGGGGGAGCCTGGAGGACTGGCCGGGGAGCCGGGACGGTGGGCTGTTG
>JAISEQ010000439.1 GCA_031264045.1 Deltaproteobacteria bacterium | reverse complement strand
TTCCTCCCCCTGTCCTCCATCCCCCTATAACCCTCTTTCCCGGTCTCCATCCCCCTCTCCCCCGCTTCTTTCTTCTGTTCACCCCTCCTGATCCGCATTCCAAACTTCGTCCGGACGGTCGCCGGAGCCGGAATCCGCTCCCGGCAAAGGAAGCCGGCGACGGTTCCGGAACGCGCGGCTCCGCAGTTCTTGGCATCCCGAAACTGCCCCTGTCGGGCCGGTACCGGGCGGGATACGGTGGGGCCTGCAGCTGGGGCTTCAGCAGGCCGACGCATCCGGATCCGCAATCCGGTTCAATGCCCGCTCGTCATAATTTGCCGCTCTTCGTGACGCAGGAACATATCCATTTCGATTATCCGCGCGGGTTATAAGCCGTTCATATTTTTTATCCGTAGTTTTCGTGCAATCAAAAAGGGGTCAGGGTAGGGGGACGGCCTGATTCTATTTTGCCCCGGCCGGCGAAGGCGGGTCAGCTGCCCGGATTCCCTGCCCTTCCTGTTCCGGCATTTCCGGAGTTGCGGGAACCGAGATGGCCGACGCTGTCCTTCTGTCGGTTTCCGCCGGTACCGCTCCCTTCCCCGTTCCCTCCGGCAACTCCGGCTTTGCCCCGTGTCCGGCACCCGCTCCCGGGAACTGTCCTTTCGCCGCCGCGGGATCCGGACCGTGTCTTGTTCCGGCTCCCGGCCTGAGCCATACGGACGCCCCGGGAACCGGTCCTGAGCCATGCCTCCCGACCGTCGCGGCTCCCGGTCCGGGCCCTGCCCGAGCTCCCGGAACATGTCCGGACGCCTGTCCTGAATCCGGTCCGGAAACCGCTCCCGCGCCAGCCGCAGTTCCTGTGCCGTGCCTTTCCGCCGCTACCGCACCCGCGCCAGCCGCAGTTCCAGGACCGTGCCTTTCCGCCGCTGCCGCTCCCGCGCCAGCCGCAGTTCCAGGATCGTGCCTTTCCGCCCCCGACGAACCCTGCCCTGAAGCTGCAGCCCCGGCAGGCCCGCCCGCCTCTCCTGAGTCCCGGGCGGGGAGGCGGGGGCCCTCGGGGTTGCGGAGCCAGTCGGGGACCGGCCGGGCCGGGGCGAGCAGGCCCCGGGCCATCGGGCGAAGCCGCTCGTAGCAGGCCATGGCGTTGCGGATGAGCTCGATCGAGGCCATCCTGTTGTGGGCCGTGGAGTGCCTTATCCTCCTCCAGGCGAAGGCGCATTCCAGGGCGCGCTCCCGGAGGCGGCTGTCGAAGTCCCCCATGGGGCCTATCTTACGCTTTATGCAGAAGGCCAGCGGGGAGATCTCGGTAAGGATCTCGTTTCGCTCCTCCTCCTCGCGCGCGTTCCGCTCCCACACGTCCGGGCCGTGGCCCTTCTCCACCGAGGCGACGATGAGGGAATGAACGTAGTCCACGAGGGGCAGGAACAGCTCCCGCTGGGAGGAGGCGACGGCCCTCTCCAGCTCCTCGTAGCGCATGAGGGCGGGATGGACCCCGGCGCATCCCACGGCGGAGAGAAGACCCTCCGACCACATGAGGGCCTCCTCGGGGGCGACGGGCCTCCTGGGAGGGCGGCCGTGGTTGAAGGCGGGGGGCTCGGAGCGCGCGGCCGCGGACTCGCGTGCCCTTGGAAGCCTCTCGGCGAGCCGGGAGAGGGGGTGTTCCCGGATCATGGAGAAGGCGTCCTTCAGGGTGGCGGGCTTGCGCGCGATCATCCTCTCCATCAGCCCGAAGTCCTCCTGGCAGACGGCCAGGCACAGGGCCTTCAGGTAGAGGTAGTCCGCCGGATCGTCCGAGGGGTGCTCGTTGTAGATGCGGTTGAAGGCCCAGTCCTGGTCGTTGCGGGTGACGGCCGCCCAGAAGGCATGCACCGCGAGGAAGAGATCCGACTTCACCTGGCCGAAGGACGGGGTCAGGGGCACGACGATCCTCAGGCCCGCCGGCCGTCCGGCAGGTCCCGGGCGCTCCCTCGCGACCGAGGCCCAGCGGGAGATGTCGCCTGCGGCGGCGGCCCTCAGCTCCTGGGGAAGCGCGTCCAGGCCCTCCACCGCGAGGAACCGCAGGCCCCCCCCCGCCATGAACGAGCCGTACAGGGCGTGGAGCCTCCCGTCCCGGGAGCCGTCCGCTCCCGTCCCCGTGGCGGCGTTTCCCGCGGCGGCCCCGCGTATGACGCCCGCCAGATCCGGAGGCACCCCGGAGGTGCCGGGGCCGGCGGCGCGCCGCTCGAGGGGAGGGAGGCCGCGGCGTCTCATGACGTCCCGGAGGGCTTCCGTGAGCCTCCCCGTCAGGAGGGGTTTGGGAACTACCATGAGGGCGTTCCTGCCCTGCGCGAGATCGCCGGCAACGCGCTCCAGGTAGGCCTGGCCCCCGGGTGATCTCCAGATCATGAGCCGCCCCCGCCCCCCGCCTCCGCGGCGAGCGCCGCCAGGTAGTGCCGGTCGGCCGTGAACGCGGGAGCTCCTGCCCGGGCCCCGTCCGCCGGGGCCTCCCGGTCGCCGCCGCGCCCGCCCGTTCCCGCGTCCCGGCAGGCGTTCAGGCCCGCATAGTCTTCAGCCGGCAGCGGGACTATGACCGTAAGGCGCCGGAGGACGTCGAAAGGGCTGAGGGGGCATGCGGGTTCCGGCGCCTCCCCCGGGCGTCCTCCGGAGCTCTCCTCCCGTCCTCCGGGGCTCTCCTCCCGTCCTCCGCGGCTCTCCCCGAGTCCGCCGTCCGGCCCCGGCCCGGGCTCGCCGGCTGCGGTCCCGGGCCCCCGGTCCTCCCGGTTCCCGAGGTTTCCCGGACCGTCCCGGAACGGCCCGCGCTCCGCGAGGAGCCTCGCGAAGCCGGCCTCGGTGAAGGGCATGGCGCCCGTTTCGGACAGGACGGAGTCCGCGGCCCTGTACAGGGGGGCCGGGTCGGGGATGCCCGCCATGTCCCGGAAGCCCGGAGGGGGCGGCGTGAAGCGCGGCGGTCCCCCTCCGGCCTCCAGGTCCTCTGCGGCCCCCAGGGCTTCCTCGGGGTTGGAGAGCCTGGCCAGCTCGGGGGCCAGGAGGCAGTCCCAGCCGCCCGTGGATTCCATGAGGCGGCAGGCGAGCCGGAACGCCCTGTCCGGGGCGAGGCCCGCGGCCTCGAGGAGGAAGGCGGCCGCCGCCGCGTTCCACCGCTCGAGGAAGAAGACCTTCGTACCCCCGCCCCCGGCAGAGGAGAGGGCTTCCAGATCCCGGAAGCTCGCGGGGCGCATGACGCCCACCGGCCTCGGCCGCGGGGGGCCTCCGGGCCCGGAGTGGGAGTCCCGGCCGTCCAGGGTTTCCAGGAACCGGTTCCGGAACCTCGCGGGGTCCGCAGTGTCGGTCAGGGCGATTCCCCTTGCGGAAAGCCCGGACGCGGCCCTGCGGGGGCCGTCCCCCGCCCCTTCGGGCGCCCCTCCGGGTGCCCGTTCCCCGGCGCCGCCCGGCCCGGGATTCCCGGGGAGCGACTCCAGCGCCGCGCGGACTCTCCTGGCCCCCAGGGCTTCGGAACCCGCCAGGATCCATGCGGACGTTCCGGGCGCCGCCAGCGCCGCCTCCTGCCAGAAGGGAAGCGGGCTGGGGAGCGGGGCGTGGGGCGGGGGCAGGGCGCGCCTGAGGGCGGGGGCCGGCGGAACGGAGGGGGCCGGCTCCTCGGCGTAGCGGGCCATCTCCTCCTCCACCTCCCCGTGGGCCATGAGAAGCCCCAGCATGTCCGGGATCGCGAACGAGAGCCGGTCCCGGGACCTGCGCAGGATGCCGAAGGACGTCATCTCGCCCAGGAGGCTCTCGGCCGCGTCCGGGCCCGCGCCCCGGAAGGACGCCGGCCAGCTCCGCGCGAGGACGTCGAGGATCTCCAGGGCGCGGAGCCCCTCGCCGCGCGGTCCGCGCTCCCAGTCCCGCCCGGCCGGGGCGGGGAACGAGCTCGGGCGGGCGGGCGGACTCCCGTCCCCAGCTCCGGGCCCGCCCCCCCCGCGCCGCCGGCGGGCCAGTCCGGCCAGGGCCATCGCGTAGGCGGCCGCCCTCCACCGCGGGTCCTCGTCCAGCGTCCACTCGAGCCGCTCGCGCAGGCGCCTCTGAAGTTGCGGCCTGCGGAAGACCGTCTCCAGATCCCCCGGGGAAATGCCCATGGGCGGGACCCCGTCCTCGCCGTGGACGGCCCGGGCGTGTCCGGTCGTCTCCAGGAGGCAAAGCTGGAGAAGCCCCGGCTGGGAGCCGGAAGTCTCCAGGAGCCGGACTGCCGCGGACGGCGGACTGAGCTCCATGCCCATGGCCGCGAGCGGCAGGGCCGCGAGCCTCCAGGCGTCCTCGCCCGCGAGCGGGCCTAGCGCGAGCGGGGGGCGGCCCCCGAAGGGGGCGCCGGGCATCCGCGACAGGCGCAGGACGGGGAGGCCGCCGCACAGGATCAGCCTGAAGCGGCCTCCCGCCGCCTCCGCAGCCTCCCTGAAGGGCTCGAGTCCCGTGTAACCACGGGAGCGCTCGGCGTCCAGAAGCGCGTCGCACCCGTCGACTATCACGGTTATCCTCCTGTACGGGCCCCGGGCGTCGGCCGGGAGGAGGCGCCCTATCTGGTCGGCCAGGCATCCGCAGTCCAGGCCCTCCGGGGCGAGCCCGGCATGCGCCAGCGCCCCGCAGACGGCTTCCTCGAAGGTCTGTGCGCCTCCCGCGTGGCGGTAGAGGACGTAGGAGCCCTGTTCCGGGCGCGACCGGGTCCTCGCGAGCCGCACGAGCATCGCGGACTTGCCGGACTGCCTGGGCCCGCAGACCAGGGAGGGGCCGTCCGGGTCCGTCAGCATCTCCATCTCGGCCTCCCGCCCGAAGAACATCTCCTCCGGCACGGAGCCGGCGGCGTCCGGCGCGTAGGGGGGCCTGGCCCAGCCCGCCAGTCCCGCCGCCGTGAGCGCCCGGTCCCTCCCCCCGATTCCGGGACACCGGGCGGAGAGGAAGCGCGCCAGATCCAGGTCCACCACCAGCGGGCATATGCCGTCCCGGCGGCAGAGGCGCATGAGCTCCAGTCGCCCTTCACGGCCCAGCGGGCCGAACGTGACCACCGTGACCGGCCCTCCCCCCCGGCCCGGCGCATCCATGGCGGTCCGGGCCATCCGCGCTATGTCCTCCGGCCCCGGGCTCCCCCATCCGAAGACGATGGTGTGCCTGCCTCCAGCGGAAGACCCCCAGTCCGGGAGCCGGCTCTCCAGGGAAGCCTCGTCCAGCGTGAGCCCGGTCCACGTGAACGGCCCCCCGTACGAGATCCTCTCCCCCAGGTAGGGGGAGGACGTCCCGAAGAAGAAGCCGAGCCTCATGAGCAGACCGACCGCCGCCGTCCCCGCCGCCGAGTCGGGCTCGCCCGAGCGGACGCCAGCCCCGCGGCCGCGGGCAGCCCCTCCGGGAACGGGGCCGGCGGCATTTCCGGGGCTACCTGGGAACCCGGCCTTTCCGCCCGCTCCAGGCCGGTCCCCCGGTCCCTCTCCCGGGTCGTCCAGTCCCCTCGCCGCCTCCAGGAAGCTCCAGAGCTCCAGGAGCCTCGGATCGGACGCGGGCGGTAAAGGCTCCCCCGATGAGTCCCGCCTCCCGTGCCCCTCCGCTTCCGGGCGGGACCGGAGCCCCTCGTGGAACTCCGCGGCGGCCGGGCGGAGCGGCGGACCCCCGGGTGCCGGCAGGCGGTTACCGGTCTCCAGGGCCTCCTCCAGGAGCACGAGGGCCTCCATGGCCGCGAAATGGTCGCCGTTCCCCAGAAGCTCAAGGACGCGCTCCCCCGGCCCGCCGGGCAGGAGGGCCAGGCGGTCGCCCGGAAGCCTCTCGAGCCTTTCCGCCGCCCTCTCCAGGGATGCGGGGTTCCGGAGCTCCAGGCGTTCCGTGACCGCCTCGGCGGCGGCCTGGATCCGGCCCGCCGCCTTTCCTGCGTCCCCGCCGGGCGCGGGGGCTCCCCTCCCCCGGCGGGGGAACATGATCTCCATGTCCCGGGCCAGCCCGTCCAGTTCGGCCGCGACCGAGTCGTGCAGGTCAGCGTCTGCGGCCCCCCAGAGGCGCAGGCCCGCGAGGGTGCCGCGGGCCCTGTCCAGGGCCTTCGCGGCGGCTCCGGCGGCAGCCCAGTCCGTCTCCCGACCGGTTTGGGTCCAGTCCGTCTCCCGGTCGGTACGGGTCCGGTCACTCTCCCCGGCGGTTCGGGTCCAGTCCGTCTCCCGGCCGGTTTGGGTCCAGTCACTCTCCCCGGCGGTTTGGGTCCAGTCCGTCTCCCGGCCGGTTCGGGTCCAGTCCGTCTCCCGGCCCGCGTCGGACCAGCCGGCGTCCGTCACGTCCCGGACGTCCACTGGGGCATCGGGGCGCCCCTCGGCATCCTCCCCGGATACGGGGGGCCCGCCGGCGGGAGCGGGGGGGGCCGCGTGTCTGGCCGCCCCCGCCCAGCCGGACACGCCGTCCGGCAGCGGGGGTTCTTCGGTACATGTTTCCGGGCCGGGCCAGCTCTCGGGCGGGACTCCCCCGGACGCAAGGCTTCCGCGGAGCTCCGCGAGCTCCGCGTTGACGGATTCGTGCAGGCGGCGGAGCGCCAGGGCAAGCCGCGCGGCCTCCGCCGCGGGGCCGCAGTCTTCCGGCATGAAGGAGCGGGCGGTCCCGTCCTCCAGGAGATCCGAATCCCGGAGGCGCCTCATGAGCCGCTCAAGATTCTCCTCCGTCCCGCCGGGGCGGCAGGCCGCCGTTCCGGCGGCGGCTTCCTCCCGAGCCCCTGCCGCGCCGGGCGCGGAAGCGGGGTCAGGCGCCACGGGGCCTTGCGGGAGCGCGAACGCCGCGGAGAGCGCACCGGCGGCTTCTGAGATCAGATCTCTTGCGGCGAGGAGGTGGAACGCCGAGCGCCAGGGCCGCTCCAGGGGCGGGACGTCCAGAGGGTCTCCCCCGAGAGCCGTTGCGGCGGCGCGGGCGTCCGGGAAGAGGACGGGATCCGCGCCCCTGGCCAGTCCCGAGACGTGGTACGCTAGGATGCGGAGCCGGGTGTCCCTCCCGGGCGGGGGGTCTTCCGGGCGTGGACACTTCCAGTTCCTCGAAAGCGACTCAGCCCATGCCGCGAGAAGAGCCCCAGCGTAGCCGCGGTCGTCCCCGCCGGGGCCGGGGCGCCGGGCGGCGGCGGAGCCGAGGAGGTCCCGATCCGGCAGGAGCTCTTCCAGGACGGCGCCCGAGAGCCGGCTGCCGAGCAGGGCGTCCAGCACGTCCAATTCGAATGCCGTCATTATCAGTCCTTCCCTCCCGTCGGCACCGGGCGGGGGGCCGGGTCCGCGCCCTTGGCCTTCCGGGGGACGCCGAGGGCTGAAAGGCCGGCCGGCATGGGGTCTGCCGCGTTGGCAGGATCATCGGTGCCGCAGGCGCCGAACGCCCTGAAGCCGATGGCGGGTCGGCACCCCGCCGGATATCTGATGCCTCCCGGGGCCCGGGCCCCCCCGCGGGACGGCCCTCTGCCGGGACGGGGTTGGGAAAGCGATGTATGGAACATGCTAGGGCAAGGTCCCGGGCATGTCAAGGAGCTTCCCCCTGTCATGCCCGGGAGCCTGCATCCGGGCCATCTCTACCGGGGTCGGCAAGACATCATGCCTGGACGGTCATGGGGTGACGCCCCGGGATAAATGGATACTGTAATGTAGTGACCTTGGACAAAGGGATTGACGCGAGAAAATTTTACGGGTTTAAGGTTGCGTGTGCCGGTATAGTCAAGCGTTTCCTGTCAGTTTTAGCCGTTCCGTTTAGACCGATCCGTTATGACCTGCTCCGTTGCTTCATTTCCTGGTCAGCTTCATATGCACCGCAAAGCGTGTCGCAAGCGGATCAGGTCATCCAGCTGGCATTCTGGAGCGATGATCTTTTTGCGCTTTGGGACATCTGATGCTCCGGTCACGGTATGTTGCTGCGATTGCGCGGGGGCACATTGCGCACTGTAGCTCCGTAACTGTCCTTCAGATCCATGAGGAATAAATTTTTATGTCTATTCCGATAATATAGGCTATTTTTGAAATTTTAGCGTAGTATCAGTCTCAAAATATTGCCATTCGATAGAATGATTAAACGAAAATAAATTATTGATTTCGTTTGGTCGGGTCGACCAGTGTGTCAACAATTTCAGTGGCGACCTCGTCAAAAACGTATTTCCATGCTCCAATCGTGTAGGCTCCTCCGAACCCGATAGAGCGTTCAACACTTATTTTGGCAACCTGTTGTGCATTTTTATCTGAGATATACGCAACCGTAGAAAGTTTGGTGGATCCTGCGCCTGGCATCAGCCACCTGGAAAATGCGTTTCCTGGTTCATATTTTATGATATCGACAGCGATCGTCCAGGGAGCGGGTCCCTCTGCCGCTATGGCTCCCCCAGCCGCCGAAGCCCCCTCCGCCGCTATGGCTCCCCCAGCCGCTAAGGCTTCCTTTGCCGCGAGTGCTTTCCGAAGAGATTCGGTCATGGCCTGTTTCAGATCTATCACCTCATCTTCATCGGCAGGGAACGTGAAACCTGACTTGTCAGTAATTTCTCCAACTCTGAAAGTTGAACTTGGAGATATATTTGGGGCACCTGAGATTGGAATGAACGTAGTTTTAGTGCTGCATCCGAAGGTAAACATTACGGAAATCAGGAAAATAATACTCAAGATGCTTTTCATTGGTCACTCCTTTAAAATATATTGCACAAACATCAGGAAATGCCAAATCATACCTATGGTTTTTTCCTGGAAAATAATCAGCATCTAAAAACCTATGGGCCCTGTTTTGAAGGGAACAAGAGAAAGAACATGAGCTATAATTTTACCCTATGGTACTCCCATTTTGTTAAATCTGTCAACGGGATCGCCTTGCCGTAGTCCCGCAAGGGAACATCGGCGGTTCCGGGAAACGGGAGCAGCGTTCTCCGAAAACCGGGTTGACGGATTACGCGTTGCCTCCGGCTTCGGCGTCATGTCGGAAGTTCCTGCAACAGTTCATGATGGGGCATTCACCGTCTCGCTTCGTAACCGCCAGCTGAACGCCGAACGGCACTCAGGGGAAGCGTCAGATTGTCTCGCAGGTATTCAAGGAAAGCATGAACGCAGCAGGGCTCCCCTTTAGGACTGACTGTCTTGAACCGTCGAATATGGAGCCGATAATATATGCCAATTCGGATCCGACGGTTTCAAAGAAAGCGGCATCTCCCAATCTCCCGGTAATATGGTGTCAGGATTGAGCGCTTATCCAACGCACGATGTTCTGCAGTATGCGTCATCCTGCCGCAGGTCACGGGAGATGGAAGTTCCGGACCGTGTTCGGAGCGGGCGCTTCGATGATCTCTTTCGGGTTCCGTACCGCTCAAGGAGGGCCGCAGTGGTGATCAGCAATGCGGTCCATCGCCAAATCAGGGGGATAACGTGCATAGAGCGACGGATACCGGGATCGAGGCAGCACGGCGGGGCTTTCGAATGTCGGCATTCCGGATTGCCCTTCGGCAGGTGATCCGGCCAGGATTGAAACGGGCCGGTCAAGAAACTGATATGGGCCATTGGTTTCATGATGCTTTTCCGCCGCAGGCGCAAGGATTGATCCATCAGTGTACCGATAACGTCTACTCCTGAAATTCCAGGGACTGAAAAAAAGGAGTGCAGTACTTATCTACGGCAGGATTGTCGCCGGACGTGAAGCCGCCCTGGATTGAGACTTGGAGCGGTACGTCCAGGAAACAGTCGAGAGCGAACAGATAGTCACCCTTCTCCACCGTATGCTGAATCGAAAACGTGACGTACGGATTGCTTTTACCCAGCACAGGTTCTTTCGTGAAGAACATCTCCGCTATGCGCATTCCGTCCCGCTCGAAAACCCTCGCATTGTCGAATCTCCCCATGAGTTCTTCCCCTGCCGAATTACCCAGCGCAGTCCAGTATTCTTCTCGACCCATTTCCTCCATCAAAGTTTTTTGATCCGATGGGATCCGGTCAGCCGAAACTATGAGGAAGTAGATCCTGCCGTTCGTGCTGTCGGACATACCGAAAGCCTGTATGGACTTGTTCTCCGTTCTGCTTTCCGTTCCCTTCTCCGTTCTGTTTTCCGTTCCGAGCCGCGTCCCGCTTTCCTTATCTGTGATGCCGGGAAGTTCGGTATCCGGCATTGCCTTGGGGTCATGCCTCTCGAAGCCGGGGGGGTAGCGGAGGGTGAATGCCGGAACGTCTGAACGGTTTCCTTCGGAGCTCCTGAAGAGCTGCCAGCCGTCTAGCGCGGAAGCCGTGTCCGGAACGGGAAGGGAGCAGAGCATGAGAGTGAGAGTGGGGATAGTTATGGCGGGAGGCAATGTGTAAATGTCCATTGGTCGTATCCTTTCTGCTCCCGCAGCCGGGAGACTGGCGGTTGGGGGTCATGACGGGCCGGCCCGCTCCGGGGAGATCGGGACTAGCGGCATCACAGCCCCCTACGTAAATCCGATGTCTCTTGAGTTCCGGAGGCGTTCCGGGACGTCAGCCGGGGGTACGCCGCCTGCGGAACGCGGGACGGTCGCCGCATCCGCAGGGCGGGAAAATGCTTCATGCCAGTTCTCCTGGATGCGGGGGGAGCCGGTACGGCTGCCTCCGCGTTCCGGGTCCCGGGCCTTCTCGCAGGGACGCGTTCACCCCTTGGCGCGTTCATCCCTGGGCGCCGGCCAGGCCGGCCCGCATCCGGAACCGGGCTGCGGGAGGGGGACCGGCTACCTGGCGCCTCCGGAAGCTCCGGACGCCTCCCCGTGCAGATCCAGGGAGTCGAAAAACGGGGTGCAGTAGGCGTCGAAATCGTCCCCGCTCCCCGGCTCCAGACCGTTTATCCCGGTCTCGGAGGCGGGGACCCGCAGGGTGCAGACGAGCGAGAGCAGGATCTCGCCCGAGACTATGCTCCTGCGGACGGTCAGGTACGCGAGCTTCTCCCCCTCGCCCCGTTCCCACGAATAGCTCAGATCCGCCCCGGGGAGCCCCCGGTACTCGACGGGGACGGCTCCGGCGAAGGTCCCCAGGTTCCGGCCCATCTCCTGGCCCATGGCCTCCCACCACTCCTCGGGCCCGAAGTACTCCATGAGCTCGCGGTCGTCGGGGCGGAGCCTGCCGACGACCGCGTACATGGTGACGTGCCTGGCGCTCCCCGGGACGTCCCCCGAGAAGTACTGCAGGGGGGCAGGCGGACGGCCGGGAGCCGTGTCAGGGGCGTCCGCCGCCGTACCCTCCTGGGCGGGGGACGCGTCGGGGCCGGGCGGCTCCGGCGATTTCACGAACGACGGGGGGTAGCGGAGGGTGAAGGAGATGTCCGGGGGGGGCGGGATAACCTCGGAGCTCTTGAAGGGGAGCCAGCCGTCCTGGGCGTCGGCGCCGGAGGCGAGTGTCAGGGCGAGGGCGAGGGCGGTCGCTGGGAGGAGGAGTCTCATGGAGGCGGACCTCGTGACTTTCGGGGGCGGGCGTCCCAAGGCGGTCGGCGTGCCCGGTTACGGGTCAGCGGCCGGTCCGGTTTCGGTGCCGGCCGGCACGGCGTGGCCGGCTGCGGCACCGGGTAGATGCGGAAGGGGGCGGAGGGGCCGGCGCCCGGAAGCGAAGAATCAGCCGGACAGCCGCGTTGTCTGGTCAGGGAGCTTTCCCGACCGGCCGCATGGGATTTCCGGCTTCCGCTTCCGCTTCTGCTGTCGTGATTTGACCGATTCTCGCACGGCCGTCGGCCAGCGTCAAGGAGCTCCGCCGAGGCTCCTGCGCCGTTGCGGAAGGTGCCTCGGGGGCGGGGAGGTCCGGTCTCTCCCTCTCCGGCCCGCGGGATTCGCGCCGTCACCCCCGGGACGGCAGGTCTCCTGTCGTTCTCGCAGAACAGGTTCCCCGGTTCAGGCGAGGCAGGCCGCGTGCGTGGCCGAGGTCAGGGCGGAAGAGGTTTGGAGCAGGAAAGATCCGCTCAGGACGGAACGGGACGGGGGAGGGCGGCGGGGGGGCTGTGCGCGGGCCGGAGGGAGGACTCCTGCCGCAGGCGCGGCTTGCGGGCAAACTGTCACGTCGAGTTTGCGGACGGAAATTCCGCATGACGCGGATGCCGGGTCAGGCGCCCGTGTTAGGGGACTTGAAGGTGAGAGAGTCGAAGCACTCGCTGCAGAATGTCTCGTATCCCGGGAAGCATCCGGGGGCGGGGAGGTGCAGGCCTGACCGCCTCACTGGGAACGGGTATTCCATCGCCCAGGTGAGGACGACA
>JAISEQ010000398.1 GCA_031264045.1 Deltaproteobacteria bacterium | reverse complement strand
GCGGGCGCGCCGCCGTCTAGCACCGGGCGGGCCAGCGGACGGGAGGGGCCGAGGGGGAGCCGTCGGGGCATCCCGGAGGTCCGGGGGGAGACGGGGAGGCGGACGCGCAGCCGCGCCGGAGGCGGGAACCGCAGGAGACGCGCCGCCGGAGAGCCTGTGCCGCGCGGCCGGGAGCGGCGTGAGGCACGGACCAGGGAAGCCGCCTAGGGCCAGCGGCCCGCAGGGGCGCGGAGGAATTCGGCGGCGTAACCTTGAGGGGCGGCCGACACCGGTCGGAAACAAGGCGTGAAAGGCGGTCGGGGGGAACCAGTCGGCCCGGGCGGAGGCAACGGGAACCGGAGGGCATGCGCGGCCGGAAGGGCGCCGGGGCGGGGGGCGGAAACCGGGGAACCCGCGCGGCGGGGCCGGTGCGGGCGGACAGGCTGCGGCGAGGGCCGCGGAAGAATAGGCCGGGGCGGGCTTCGGAGTCAAGGTGCCGGGGGAGCGGGGGACGCGGTCTCGGGGCGGAGGCGCGGGGACATGGGCGGAGGGCCGGTCGGCCGCTCAGGCCCGCAGACGGCCCGGCGCGGCATTCAGGGGCTGCCGGTCCCCGTCCTGGCGGCAGCGCTCGTATTCGTCCTGGAGGGCCGTCCGCCTCGAGATGATTTCGGCCTTCTTTTTCTCGTCCCCCGAGCTGACGGCAAGGCTGAGCTCGTCCTTCAGACTTTCCAAGCTCGCCTTGCACCATATCTCCAGGACTTGGCCGGTGAAGATCTCCAGCAGCTGCTCGTCCTCCCCGCCGCCGTCCGGGCCGGGGCTGTTGGCCGCCATCGCCACGATCTCGCCGACCGGGCCGTCCCTGAAGCGATCGGGCAGCCTCATGAGCTCCACGGTCCCGGTCTCCCTGTACTGGGCCAGGAGCTCGCCTGCGACGGACTCGGATATCTCCTCGGGCCAGCGGCCTGAAAGGCGCTCCAGGCGTGGCGTCAGGGAAGGGCGCGAGAGGACGAGGCGGAGGAGCTTCGCGGATCGGGGCTCCAGCTCCCCCTGGCCCTCGGGGTCGCCCCAGCTGAACCGGAAGTCGGCCGGGGCGGGGCTGCGCTGAGCTCCGGGGGTCTCCTGCGGATCGCCGGGCCCGGACGCCCCCCCCTCGAGGAGATCTTCGGGGCTTATGCCGATCCCCTCCGCAATGATGTTGCGGAGGATTGCGGCACTGGCCGGATCGTTCACCTCCCTCAGCAGGAGCTTCGCGTCCTTCGTCTTATTGACGTTGCCCGCTAGGGAGCCGTCATTGGCCTCGAGTATCCTCCGGCAGGCGTAATCCTCCATCGTTTCCGCCTCTTCGGCCAGCCTCATCAGTTCCTCGGGGCCGTGCCTGCGGATGAAGGCGTCCGGGTCGCGGTCCTCCGGGAGGATCACCGCCCTCCCGTTCAGGCCGGCGTTCAGGAGCTTCGGGATGGCCTTCAAGGCCGCGTCCCGGCCGGGGGGGTCCCCGTCGAAGAGGAGGTAGACCAGGAGATCGCTTCCGCGGAGCAGGTTCACCTGGGTCTGGGTGAGGGACGTGCCCATGGCCGCCACCGAGTACTGGATGCCCGCCGAGTGGAGGGCTATCAGATCGAAGTACCCCTCCACTATGAACACGCAGCCAGCGGCCTCCAGGAAGGGTTCGGCCTGCGGCAGGCCGTAGAGGAGCTTCCCCTTCGAGTTGATGGGGGTGGTGGGCGAGTTGATGTACTTGGGGTTCTCCCTGGGCGCCTGGCCGTCCGCCTCCCGCGGCGGCTCGGGCCTGATGCCCGGGACGTCCACGAGCCTGCCGCCGAAGGCGACGACGGAGCCGGCGGGGTCTCCCGAGCCGTCGCGGGGGCCGCGCTCCTGTATCGGCACCATGACCCTGTTCCTGAAGAGGTCGTAGATGCCGCCGAACTGCCCGGGCTTGGCCAGTCCGGCGTCCACGAGGACGTCCTCCTCGAAGCCCATCGAAAGGAGCTGCCGCGAGAGCCAGTGGCTGCTGGGAGGGCAGTAGCCCAGGCGGAAGGAGCGCACCACCCTGTCGGTCACGCCGCGGGACCGGAGGTAGTTGCGGACCCGTTTGCCATCCGGGGACAGGAGGTATTCGTGGAAGAGATCCCCGGCCGCCTGGGCGGCCTCGAGCAGTCGCCTCCTGCGCTCCCTCGAAACCCCCGGTCCGTCGTCGGGGCCGTCCTCCTCCGGAAGATCGATGCCGTACCGGGAAGCCAGCTCGCGGACGGCCTCGGGGAAGCTCATGGAGTACATGAGCTGCATGAAGCGGAAGGAGTCGCCGCCGGCCTTGCAGCCGAAACAGTAGAAGAAGCCCTTGCCGGGGCTCACAGAGAACGAGGGCGTCTTCTCCGTGTGGAAGGGACACAGCCCTGTGTAGCGGTCGGGACCTGACCGGTGCAGATCAACGTGGTGCTGTATCAGATCCAGCAGGTCAACCGCGGTACGGACTCGCTCTATGGTCTGCGGGGAGTAGTGAGGCAACCGGCTCGGCTCCGGCCCCGGGGCGGGCGCGCTCCGGGGGATGCCCCGTATGGGGACGGGGCGGAAAGGCGGACGTCAGGGCCTGGGATGGGTCGGTCCGTCCGGGTCGGGATGGAAGGCGGGCCGTGAGGCGGGTCGGGCGCGTGAGGGGGCGATGGGCCGGAAGGCGCACGCCGGGAGGCGGACGGCGCCGAGGCGCCTGGAGAAGGGCGGCTAGCGGGCGTTCGGGGGGGGGGCCGTTCGGGCGTTCTGCGCCCGCACGGTTCGGCCCCGGTCGGCCCTGGGCGGTGTTAAATATATATTAAGACAAAACCGGCGAAATGCAAGACCCTTTCAAGAAATATTTTCAGCCGCCCGATAATAGAGGTGGGGGGCCTCCACCGCCCTGAATGGGGGAAGCCGCTGGTCCGGAAACTTCCCGTAAGCGGCGGGGCGGCCTCCCCCGGGACTTCCGGGCGTCCGGAGCGGACTTCAGGAGCCGTCCCGGACCGGAGCCGGACGCGCACGGCGGCCGGGGTGGCCGGCATGTCAGCCGGAGGATCGGGACCGGACCCCGGCACCGGGAATGCCCGGAAGGACACCGGAAAGGACCAGGCGGAAGCCCGGGGGGCCGCGCTTCCGGTCGGGCCCGTGCCGCGGGCGCTTCAGCCCGGAAGCGCCCGGCACGGGATAACGCCGCTCCCGGAGACTCGGTCGCAGACGGCCCGGACGGCGCCCCCGCTGGGGGGGCCGCTGGCCGGAGCGGCGCCGCAGGAGATGGAGGGATCGTTATGATCGTGCCAGGAAGCCGCGGGACCCAGGCGGGCCCCGTCGGCCGCCATTCAGATGATAAGGCAGAAAGTCCGCCTGTCAAGGGGCCTGCGGAAAGTTCACCCGGAAATTGGGGATCCGGTGTCCCGGGGCCGCGGTCAAGAGGCGCCGGCCCGCCCGGAAACCGCCTTGGCCGGTGCCGCCGCGCCTCCCGCGCATCCCTTCCCGGGCCGTCGTCCGGCTTCCCGGAGCCGCCGTCCGGAACCGTCCCGCGCCCGGCGGCCGCCGCTGCCGTCCTCCTGGCCGCGCTGGCGGTCCTGGCCCTGCCGGGCGGGCTCGCGGCCATGACCAACCACCACGAGTACTTCCCCTACGGCTGGTACAAGCCGGTGCTGTACGGTTCGCTCAGGGTGGCGGACGAGATGATAGACTTCGACCCCGCGGTGGAGGGGGAGGAGACCCGCCGGGAGGAGTTCATACTGCCGAACGAGGGCGGGAGGGTCTACAGGCTGAGCCACAACGGCCGGGTGTTCTGCTACGTGGCCGACCACGACCTGGCGGACCCCTGGGACTTCCAGATAGTCGACTACGACGGGTCCGGGGCCTTCGAGCACAAGGAGCCGGCCTTCTCGGAGATGCCTCTCCCGCTGTGGACCTTCATAAACTACCCTTTCCGCTACGTCAACGCCAGGCGCTTCACGGATCTGACAGGCGACCGCGACCCTTCGGTGGAGGACATGATCTGCGCGCTCACCGGCTGCACCAAGGGCCTGACCCCGGCCGAAAAGGCCGCCCTGGCCATAGCCGGGGGGGACGGGAAGGATCTGAACAACGCGCCCAGGCTTGCCCTGAACATCCTGTTCGACTTCGACAGGGACACCCTCACCCGGGACGACGTCCGGGTTCTCCATACCCTGGGGAAGGCCATGACCAGTCCCCAGCTCGCGGGACACAGCTTCAGGCTGGAAGGGCACACTGACGCCAAGGGCACCTACGAGTACAACGCCGGGCTCTCCCAGAGGAGGGCCAACCGGGTCCAGTCCTTCCTTATGGACAACTACGGCATAGGCTCCTGGCAGCTGACCACGGAGGCCTGGGGCAAGACGAGGCCACTGCCGAACATCGATCCCGAAAACGGCCGGAACCGCCGCGTGGAGATCGTCAACGTCGGCGCCGGGTACATGACGGGCCGGGGCCAGAACACGGGGGGTCTGCGGCTGTTCGCTCCGGACGGGTCATCCGGCGGAGCCAATTCCCTGAACGGCACCGGAGGCCCCTTCTACACGCCCGCTACCACCTCCCCGGCCGGGAGCTCCCCGGCGCTCGGCGGCACCCCCGTCCAGGCAGGCCAGGGAGAGGCCGGGCGCGCCGGCGGCATCCCGGCCTACCAGTCCCCCTACAGAATACCGCCGGGCTGGCCGCCCCCCCGGCCCCCCCCCCCGGCGCCCCCCCGCGGCCGGCCCCCCCCCCCCCCCCCC
>JAISEQ010000374.1 GCA_031264045.1 Deltaproteobacteria bacterium | reverse complement strand
TGCTGTCCACTTCCCTTAGCCAGGGCCAGTGTTTCTTGTACTGTGCCGGGGTGATCCGGATACTGTCACGGGTGATCAGATACCAGATCTTCCTGTCGGTCAGCATCCGGTTCCAGACGAAGCGGCAGCAGCCGAAAGTCCCGTTCATCAGGTCTTCCTGCTTTCTTGTCGGATATATCCGGAACACGAATGCCTTGTTAGCCATGAATCATGATACTCTTGTTAGCCATGAATCATGATACTATAGAAGAGATCAGACGGCAATTCCTCCCGTTTTCCGTGCCCCGCCGCCGTGAGATCCGGGGAAGGAGGGAGCGATTCCTCCCCGGAGCAAGCTCCGGGGGATTCCTCGCGTGAGATAGTTGACTTTTCGGTTCACCTGCCTTAACGTTAAGTCGAAAGCGGTTCCGGGCTCAGGGGACCGCCTTTCAGGCTGGATTGCGCCGAGGGCTGGCCCCATGTCGGGTCATGTCGGGGCCTCGGGCCGCCGGGGCAGTCCACCGTGCGCGCCGCGCCGGGGAGATCTCCTGCGGGCGGTCGTGCGGCATAGTGAGATCCGGCCGCCTCCGGCCCCATGCCCGTAAGCCGGAAACTCGTCGCGCGGCGCCCTGCACCGTTCTGGAAGCCGATGCGCGACGGCCCGGCACCGGCATTCCCTTAAGCTCCGCAAGCGCTGCGCCGGACTGCCGGCGGGCTGCCTCCCGGACGCGCCGGACTTCCGTTTCCCGCGCGAAACCGGCGCGGACGTAGGGGGAGGACGCCCTCCCCGGCCCGGACTCCGCCGTGAGGGACGGGCGGCATTGTCCGGACCCCGCGCGGCGGGACATGCGGCCGAGGCCCATGCCGCCAGGGCGGACGCCCGGGGCGGCAGCTCACGGCCCGAACCGCCGGACTCCGGACGGCCCGATCCTCTTTGGCCCTTACGGGCCGCGATCGGCCCCGCGGCGCCGTCCCGCCCGGAGCCGTCCTCCGCCGACCCGGAGGATCGCGGCCGGGCCGCCCTTCAAGCTTCACCTCCGACTGCTGAGGCCTCCGCGGCCACCCCCGCCATCCCGGCGGGACTCAGGACCGCGGCCAGGCCTGACAGGGGGCCCCTCAGGCCCCTCCGGCCCCGCCCCATGGCGAGCGGCCTCCGGGACGCCCCGGCCGCGAGCCGCGGTCCCGGACATGCCCAGCACCTTCTGCTCGGCTCCCGCAGGGGCGCTCCCCGCGCTCCGGCGGGTTGCCGTCAGGACCGAACATGCCCTACAGAAAGCCTCCCGCGGGTCTTCCGGCCCTCGCAGCGGCCGGGGCGGGCGCGCTGGCGCTTGCCCTTGCCCTGATTCCTGCCCCGTCGCACGCCCAGCAGCCCAGGGACCACCTGCCCAGGACAGGGGAGGGGCGTCCCTCGGCGAGGCCGGGGTATCTGGACCTGGAAGGCGTCACCCAGGCCGAGAGGGACGCCATCGAGAGGGTCAAGAGAACCAGGAGATCGTTCGTGTTCGCCGGGGAACGCTCCGCGGAGCTGTTCCTGGGGAAGGACGGGACGACGGGCGGGGCCGGGGCGGAGCTCTGCCGGTGGCTCACGGGCTTCTTCGGGATAGAGTTCGAGACCGCCGTCTTGTCCGCGGAAGGGGTGGAGCTGGGGCTCTCCTCGGGGACGGTGGACTTCGCCGTGACTTCCGGGGCGGACAGGCGGAGGAGGGACGCCCCCTGGATCGTCACCTCCACCGTGGCGGAGAGGCCCATACAGTACCTGAGGCTCCCGGGCTCGAGGCCCATACCCGAGATTTCCGCCGCGAGGGCCGTGCGGTACGCCTACTTCAGCGGGTCGGGAGACTATCTGGCGGCCAGCGGATCGGTGGAGAAGCCCTTCATGGCCTTCCCGGTCAAGGATCCGGCCGACGCCTGGAGGGCGCTCACGACCGGGGACGCGGACGCCCTGGTGGTCCAGTCCCCCCTCCGGGCGGCCCTGGACCCCTACGGCGAGGTCGCCGCCGAGAACATCCTGCCCATGGTCACCGTGGAGGTGGCTTTCACCGCCCTGGACCCCGAGCTGGCGCCCTTCGTGGCCGCGGTCCAGAGGCATCTGGAGCGGAACGGGCGGGCACACTTCCAGGAGATCTGGCGCAAGGGGCGCAGGGCCTACGCGAAGGACCGGTTTCTCGCGTCCTTGACCCCCCGCGAGCTCTCCTGGATAAGGGAGTCCGCGGACAGCGGGAGGGACGTCCTGGTCGGCCTCGAGCACGACAACTATCCCATGTGCTTCTGGAACGACAGGGAAAGGGAGTTCCAGGGGGTCTCGGTGGACATCCTCCGCGAGATGGAGGTGCTGACCGGCCTGCACTTCGTCCCCGGCAACTCCGGGCCGGTGTCCTGGGAGGAGTCGCTCTCCGATCTGGAGGCGGGCCGGATCCAGATCATAAGCGAGCTCCTGCGCTCGCCGGACAGGGAGGACCGGTTCCTGTGGACCGATGCTCCCTACATAGTCGACCGCTACGCCTTCATGTCACTTTCGGGGTTCCCGGACGTGGGCATCGAGGACGTCCCGGACCTGCGGGTCGGGCTCTCGGCCGGGACCGCCAAGACGGAACTGTTCTGGTCGTGGTTTCCCGGACACACCCTGGCCAGGATCTACGAAGGCAACACCGCGCCCTACGGGGGCCTGGAGCGCGGCGAGGTGGATCTGGTGATGGGGACCAGAAACGAGCTCCTGGCCATGACCAACTACCTGGAGAGGCCATTCTTCAAGGTGAACTTCACTCTCGAGGACAGGAGTTCGGACAGCTACTTCGGGGTGGCGCCCGGAGAGCACGAGCTCAGGGCGGTGCTTTCCAAGGCCCAGAGGCTCGTGGACACGGAGGAGATCGCCTCGAGGTGGCGGGCCAGGGTCTTCGACTACCGCGGGGCCATGGCCAGGGCCAGGATGCCCTTCATGGCGGCGGGGCTGGTGCTGCTCGTCCTCGTCATACTGCTCATGGGGGCGATGTTCGTCAGATCGAGGAGATCCGGCCGTGCCCTGGAGGAGGCCGTGGCCTCCCGCACCGAGGAGCTGACGCGCCACATAGCCATAGCCGAGAGCGCCTCAAGGGCGAAAAGCGAGTTTCTGGCCCGCACCAGCCACGAGATCCGCACCCCCATGAACGCCATCATAGGCTTCTCGGAACTGGCCAGAAGGGAGCACGGGACACGGAGATCGCTCGAGTACATAGACGGCATCAGGAGCGCCGGCGCGAATCTCCTCACCATCATAAACGACATCCTGGACTTCTCGAAGATAGAGTCCGGGAGCCTGCAGCTGATGAATTCCAGCTACAGGACGTCGGGGCTCCTGAACGACGCCGTGAACCTCATCCGCGTCCGCATGGGGGAGAAGCCGGTTAAGCTCGTCCTGGACGTCTCCCCGGACATCCCCCGCTTCCTGATAGGCGACCCGGGCAGGGTGCGGCAGATCCTGCTGAACCTCCTCTCCAACGCGGTCAAGTACACCCGCCGTGGGAGCATCGGGCTCACGGTCCGCTCCCAGGCCGCGGGCGCGGACGAGGCGAGGATAACCGTGGAGGTGGAGGACACGGGCGTGGGGATCCGGCCCGAGGATCTGACGCGGCTCTTCGGCGAGTTCACCCGCCTGGACGAGAGGAGCAACAGCGGGGTGGAGGGCACCGGCCTGGGACTCGCCATTGCCAGACGGCTCACCAGGGCCATGGGGGGCGACATAGCCGCCGAGAGCGTCTACGGGAAGGGCTCGCGATTCCGCGCGTGGATTGTCCAGAAGGTCTCCGACTGGGAGCCCATGGGTCCCCTGGCCGACGGCCCCGGGCAGGCCCCGGAGACCCCCCGGGCATCGTTCGCCGCCCCCGGGGCGTCTGTCCTGGTGGTGGACGACTACGCCTCGAACCTCATGGTGGCCGAGGGGCTCCTTCTCCCCTACGGCATGCGGCTCACTTTCGCCTCCGGAGGCGTTGAGGCCGTGGAGGCGGCCAGGAACAAGGCCTTCGATCTGATACTGATGGACCACATGATGCCCGAGATGGACGGCATCGAGGCCATGAGGGCCATAAGGGAGATTGAGGGAGGAAGGGACGTGCCCGTGGTGGCGCTGACCGCCAACGCGGTCTCCGGCATGCGCGAGATGTATCTGGAAAGCGGCTTCGACGACTATCTCACCAAGCCCATCGACCCGGCCCGCCTGGACCGGCTCCTGGCCAGGTGGATCCCCATCACCCTCAGAAGGGAAATGCCCGTGCCGGGATCCGGGAACGGATCGGGGGCGCCCGGGACCGGAACGCCGGGCGGCGGGGGATCGGGGACCACGGGCGGGATGCCGGGCGGGTTCACGGGCTTCCGGATGCCGGGAGGCGCGGGCGTCGCGGGCGGGGCTCCGCGGCTGTCCGCGGACGGCGGGGGGACCGGGGAGGCGGGCGGGGCCGGAGTCCGGGACCTGCCCTTCCCGGAAGACGTGGACATCTCCCTGGGCGTCTCCAGGGCCGGCGGGTCGGCCAGGTACATGAGGCTTCTCCAGAGCTTCCGGAAGGACGCCGAGGGATCGGCTGAGGCGCTCGGGGACGCCTCCCCGGACGGCCTGGCCCGTTTCACGATTGCCGTGCACGCGCTCAAGAGCGCCTGCGCCAACATCGGGGCGGGCCCCCTGTCCGCGGCCGCCGCCGCCCTTGAGAAGGCCGCGAGGGAGGGCGATCTTGGCTTCGTCTCGGGCGAGCTCCCCGGGTTCAGGGAGCGGCTCGGCCGCCTCATCCGGAGCATCCGGGAGCTTAACTCCGGAGGGACGCTGCGGGACGCGGGCGGCGTGGCGGAGGAAGCCGGCGCTTCCGGGGCAGGGGGCGGCGATGCCGGCGGGCGGGCCGTTTTCCCGGACGGGGGCTCGGCCTGGGCCGGGCCGGATTCTCCGGGGCGGCAGGCGGCGGGAGATCTCGGGGTGCCGGCGGCTGATGTGAAGGCGGAACTGGCGGCCCTTGCGGCGGGGCTGTCGAGCGCCCTCGAGTCCCACGACTTCCCCAGGGTGGACGAGGAGCTGATGAGGCTCCAGGCCGCGGCGGCCGGCTCCGACGGCCTCATGCGGGCCGTGGACGAGGTGGCGGACGACATCCTGACCGGCGACTACGGCGAGGCCCTGGAGGCGCTGGCTTCCCTGGGAGCCGGGCCCCGCCGGGTCCCGTGAGCCCCTGCGGGGCTTTCAGCGACGCATCTGCCCGGCCGGGAGCTCGTCTGACGCTCGCGGGACGGCGGCCGTCCGTGCGGGGACGGCGTTTCGGGGGGTTCCGTCTGCGGGCCTGCCGCCAGGGCCAGAGACGCGGGGCAGGGAGACGGGGGGAGGCAGCGACCTGCGGGCAGGGGACATCCTCGACCTGACAGCGACCTGAGGGCTGGGGACATCCTCGACCTGACAGCGACCTGAGAGCTGGGGACATCCTCGACATGACAGCGACCTGAGGGCTGGGGACATCCGCGATCCGACCGCGAACTGCTGGCAGGGGACATCCTCGATCCGGCCGCGGCCTGCTGGCAGGGGACATCCTCGATCCGGCCGCGGCCTGCGGGCTGGGGACATCCTCGACCTGACAGCGGCCTGCTGGCAGGTGACATCCGCGATCCGGCCGCGGCCTGCGGGCTGGGGACAACCTCGTCCTGACAGCGGCCTGCTGGCTGGGGACATCCGCGATCCGGCCGCGGCCTGCTGGCAGGGGACATCCTCGATCCGGTCGCGGCCTGCGGGTTGGGGACTCACTTCCGGAAGGAGCCGGGGGGCGGGGGGAAAGCCCTTTAAAAACAGTCCGGTTTGGCCTATCCTCTAGGCCGCCATTCGCCGTTCAGGCCAGGATCCGGTCTCGCCGACGGCGGTCCAGGCCTTCACATGCTCCTGCAGGGGGCAGGCGTCCCCGCGAGGGCCGCTCCGGGACGCGTTCCGCCACAGGTCCTTCGGGCCAGGAAGATCGGGATATGAGAATCAAGTGCCTGGGAGCGATCCGCACCGTGACCGGATCCTGCTACCAGCTGGAAAACCCCGGCGGGGGGCTCACGCTTCTGGACTGCGGCCTCTTCCAGGGGGGACGCCAGACCGAGCTCCGGAACTTCAACACCCCCGTGTACAGGCCCGACGCCCTGACGGGGATAGTGGTGACGCACGCCCATATGGACCACTCGGGGCTGGTGCCCAGGCTGGTCCAGGCGGGCTACAGGGGTCCGGTCTACGCGACGGGGGCCACTGCGGAGCTGCTGGCGATACTGTGGGCGGACGGGGCGCACATCCAGGAGCTGGAGAGCAGGTGGAAGACCAGGAAGAACAGCCGCCGGGGCGGGGGCTACGTGGCTCCCCTGTACACGTCCGACGATGCCGCGATGGCCACCGATCTCCTGAAACCCCTGGGATACGGCAGGGACGTGGAGCTCCCCGGGGGCCTGGGCGCCAGGTTCTTCCAGGGGGGCCACATCCTGGGGGCCGCGAGCGTCCAGGTGACGGCCCCGGAGAACGGAGGGGAGACCAGGGTGCTTTTCTCGGGGGACCTGGGCCGGAAGGGGCAGCTCCTCATACCCGACCCGGTCGAGCCCCCCAGATCCGATGCCGTCTTCATGGAGACCACCTACGGGAACCGCCTCCACAAGAGTCTCCAGGAGTCGATAGACGAGTTCTTCGGGGTGGTGGACGAGGCCGTGAAGAGCGGGGCGGGCCGGATCCTCATACCCGCCTTCGCGGTGGAGAGGACACAGGAGATCCTGTATCTTCTGGCCATGGCCCACTTCGATGGGAGGATCCCGAGGGATCTGCCGATATTCCTTGACTCGCCGCTGGCCGTCGGCGCGAGCGAGATCTACCTCCGGCACCCGGATCTCTACGACGAGGAGGCGGCAGCGATAAACGCACTGAAGCGCGGTCCCCAGCACATGCCGTGCCTGAAGATCACCCGCACCGCCGAGGAGAGCCAGAAGATAAACGACGTGGCGGGCCCGGCGATAGTGATAGCCGGATCGGGCATGGCCAACGCGGGAAGGATCCTCCACCACCTCAAGCACAACCTCTGGCGGCAGGACTGCCACGTGGTCTTCGTGGGCTTCCAGGCCCAGGGCACCACGGGAAGGAGGCTCGTGGAGGGGGCCTCGGAGGTGAAGATTTTCCGGGAGCCCGTCGCGGTCAAGGCCAGGATCCACACCATAGGCGGCTTCTCCGGCCATGCCGACCAGAACGAGCTCACCGAGTGGCTGAGACCCCAGGTCCATGACGGCCTGACCGTAACCCTGGTCCACGGAGAGGAGCAGTCGACCCTGGCATTCCAGGAGCACCTGGCCCGGGTCTTCCCGGGGCTGGAAACCGTGGTCCCGCACTGGCTGGAGGTCCTCGACGTGACTTCCAGGAAGGCCAGCTGGCTTCCCGCCCCGGCCGAGGCGGTCGCCGAGGCCGCGGCCGCCCCTGCAGGCGACTACTCCCGCAGCGCGGAGGCCGTCAGCATGATGAGCCGCCTGGACAGGTTGAAGGAGAGCTTCGGGCGCAGGCGGGAGACCTTCCCCCCCAGCTCGCTCGCCAATCTGGAGGCCCTGCTCAACATGGCTGAGGAGATAATCCTGCGCTAGCGCCGGACCGCAACAGCACATGCGGGAATCCGATGGGGGGGCCTGCGGAAGGCATCCGGATAACTCCCCGCGGCTTTCGGACCGTTTGCGGGGAGGCCGACAGCCCCCCCTGCCTCAACATGTTGCGGTTATGTTTTGACTTAATTTTGGCTATTTTTCCTCCAATCTTTGGGGGGTACCTCAGTCCAACCCCTGCCCTGAATTTCCGTCCGTCTCCAAGGATGGCGTTTTTCCGTGAAAAATATCTTCCGGTTCCGGAAATATGATATGATCAGTTGACGTTGCGTGTCCTTACGGTCGTCTCTAACCCGGAAACTTGCAACGTTAGGCAACAGGCAATCATGTTAACCCGGGCTTGCGATCATCCTGAATTCCAGTCTTTTCTTCAAGGGCTCAAAAGCGGTGCCCTTCCGGACGAGCGCGGCTGGGGCTTGAAAACCTCCAAAGGCCACGGACTCGCCCAAATTGCCGCTGATCATGATCTGTTGCCGGACGATTTCTCTGGGTGGCGGCTGGTAGACGGCTACGGACTCCCGGTGTCGCATATTGCCGCTGAACGAGGGACTCTTCCTTCCGATTTCAAGGACTGGGAGATAAGGGATTCCATAGGCAGAACGGTCGCGCATGTTATTGCCTGGAACAGGTCGTTGCCTCCGGACTTCAACCTCTGGACGTTGCGGGATAACTGCGGTTTCAATGTTGCTGAAACGGCCTGCGAGCACGGGCATCTGCCGCCAGGAATCAGCGACTGGAGGGATCTCATAAGGATAGCGGGAACGCCGGAGAATCTGATACCCAACCCTTCGTATTTGCAGAGCCGCATACAAAATCATTATTTATCAAAACTTGATTCACAAAGAGTTCCCACTTTCCGTAAAATTTCTGAAAGAATTATGTCTGATGATTTTACAAATTTGCTAGGCAATTATCTTGATTCTTTTTATCTTTACATAAACTCAGAAGTTCGGAAAAACATGCTCAGGGATGCGCCTGAAGACATGCCAGAAGCCTGGCACGTTCCGTTTCTTGCCAGCACTGCGGCGGTACTGGCAAGGCGCTTCGATCTGGAAGTTCCGGCCTGGACCTTTGAGAAGCGCTGTTACCTTCCCGCTGAGGCTCCTTATTGTTCTGGTCTCCCAAAAATCGGGAAAAGGCCGAAAGCTCCGTTAGACACACCTCCGGAATTTAAGGAACGCAATGTATTTGTTTCCAGCAATACATTATATAGAGTATGACATAGAAGATTATTGGTCAGCTCATTTCAATGCAAATGGAGGACGGCAAGTGGTAGACGACCTATCGTTGATGGATAAAATACTATTCTTGAACGTTTAAAAATTTTAAGCGACAGAATGAATAGGGAAGGAATCCAGCTATAAATGACTATTTTTGGCGGAGCAGCGATTGCGCTGAAATATGACTCTACACGAATTACGCGTGATATTGACGTTCAATACGATTATAATTTTGAAACGATGAACATAATTTTAGATCTTGCAATAGAGATGAACTGGCCCTTTGATTGGCTGAATAAAGCAGGTGATTTTTATGTGAATAAAGGTGCTCCCAGCGAGGATTATTTGGATTTGCCAAGTTTAAAGATTAAAACGATAGCTCCTGATTACCTATTGGCAATGAAAATTCACTCTTCCAGAAAAGATACACGAGACTAGGCAGACACTAAATTGCTTATAGACTTACTCGGTATAAAATCACGTGATGAAGCAATACGGCTTACGCAGAGGTATTTTCCAAAACAAGAATTTAAAAGAAAACACAAAGAAAATTTAGATGCGGCTTTCCCTGAAATTCCGTAACCATTCCGGAACCATTCAGTTGCCACGCGCCCGGGGACGGCCGCTCCGGCTGGGCTGTTACAGTGATCGGCGGCGGGGCCGCCTGGTCTCCGTAGTTCGGCGGAGACTGCATATATAGCGCATTCGCTGAGGCCATACACAACATAAGTTTTGTAACATTGCAGTACCCCTGCATGGTGCGGGCCGCATGCATCTCCAATTCAGAAACTTGTGGCTTTGTTGAAAATTTTAGCTTGTATGCCTATCGGCCTTATGCGTTGCACGAAATCCATCGTATCAATGAGCGATTTGTGTCAGTTTTCATTGAGTCAGCCAAATGGACGGATGTGATTTGGAGATGCTGGAACACACCTGCATTCCGTACCAGTATGGTCAGAGCACATGCGGATTCACCAATTGGTGGAGCCAGGCGGTGCCCAAAAGACCGCACTGTGACCCCGAGTGCCAGGTAACTTCTCGCATAGAGCATATGCTCACGTCTGACTGCAGGTGATCTAGCGTCAGGAGTGACTCAAGCCTAAAATGACAGTCAAAAAAGCCACGTCTGCAAAGACGGCTCATTAGCGAAGACGAACAAGCGTTTCACGGTAGCCCCGGCAAAAAGAAGGCAAGGGCGGCCCCGGCAAAAAGAAGGCAAGGGCGGCCCTGGCAAAAAGAAGGCAAGGGCGGCGGCGGTTCCCGTGAAGGCGTCCTCCGCGAAGGCCGCAACACTCATGCCGCCCGAAAGAATCCCGAGGGATCTGCCGATATTCTTGGACTCGCCGCTGGCCGTCGGCGCGAGCGAGATCTACCTCCTGCACCCGGATCTCTACGACGAGGAGGCGGCCGCGATAAACGTCCTGAAGCGCGGTCCCCAGCACATGCCGAGCCTGAAGATTATCCGCACCGCCGAGGAGAGCCAGAAGATAAACGAGGTGGCGGGCACGGCCACAGTGATAGCCGGATCGGGCATGGCCACCGCGGGAAGGATCCTCCACCATCTGAAGCACAACCTCTGGCGGCAGGACTGCCACGTGGTCTTCGTGGGCTTCCAGGCCCAGGGCACCACGGGAAGGAGACTCGTGGAGAGGGCCTCGGAGGTGAAGATCTTCCGGGAGCCCGTAGCGGTCAAGGCCAGGCTCCACACCATAAAGCGGTTACTCCGGCCATGCCGACCACAACGAGTTCGCCGAGTGGCTGAGGCCCCAGGTAAATGACGGCCTGACCGTCACCCTGGTCCGCAGCGAGGAACAGTCGCCCCTGGCATTCCAGAAGCATATCCGGGTCTTCCCGGGGCTGGAAACCGCAGTCCCGCGCTGGCTGGAGGTCCTCGACGTGACTTCCAGGAAGGCCAGCTGGCTTCCCGCCCTGACCGAGGCGTTCGCCGAGGCCGCGGCCGCCCCTGCCGACGACTACTCCCGCAGCGCGGAGGCCGTCAGCATGCAGCGCGGAGGCCGTCAGCATGAAGAGCCGCCTGGACAGGTTCAAGGAGAGATTCGGGCGCAGGCGGGAGACCTTCCCCCCTAGCTCGCTTGCCAATCTGGAGGCCCTGCTCAACATGGCTGAGGAGATAATCCTGCGCTAGCGCCGGACCGCAACAGCACATGCGGGAATCCGACGGGGGGGGGCCTGCGGAAGGCATCCGGATAACTCCCCGCGGCTTTCGGGCCGTTTGCAGGATAGACATAGTTTGCGTTCACCAGTCTGGGGTCCCGGGAGGCAGAGGATAAGTGAATGCGTGACAGATATTGGGGGTGATGACTGGCTTGATCACCATTTTCTGTCGCCATCGACCATCCGTTTCTTCATCGGAAATCCCTTGGCGACTTATTGCGGGAGCGTCATACATGTCGTGTTCAAAGCGCCGCGGCCCTGCGGGATGTTTTGTCGGCAGGGGTGGGGTGCCGGGGAAGCGCAAAAATGCGCAAT
>JAISEQ010000329.1 GCA_031264045.1 Deltaproteobacteria bacterium | reverse complement strand
GCAGGGGCCGGGGCGGAAGCCGCAGGCGCGGCCGGACGGGAAGCCGAAGAAGACGCCGCCGCGGGGGCCGGGGCGGAAGCCGCAGGCGCGGCCGGACGGGAAGCCGAAGAAGAAGACGCCGCCGCGAGGGCCGGGGCGGAAGCCGCAGGCACGGAAGGGGCCGCCGAGGCCGGCCGGGAAGCCGAAGATGCGGGGGATGACGTGGCACCCTCCCCTTCCCCTGCGCCCGGGCCGGAGGCATCCGTCCTTCTGGGCTGGGGTATGACCCTGGGGGGCGCCGGTTCGCCTGAGGCGTTCTCAGGCACTATGCCCGGAGCGCTCCCTTCGGCCGCGACGGCAGCCGCGGCCTGATCCCCCGGAGCCGACCCGCCGGAGGAGGCGCCTTCGCCGTCTTCCTCCCCGTCTTCCTCATCCTCCCCGTCTTCCTCATCCTCGCCATCCTCACCGGCATCGTCACCGGTCTCGGAAGCGGCCAGTGCCCCTATGTCGGCACGGGCGGCGTCCGGATCGGTCACCACCGGCTGAGGTCCGGAATCCGCGGGCGGAACCGACCCGGCGGACAGGGCACCGTTCTCGTCCGGAGGGGGGGTGGAGACGTCCAACCCGGACCCTTCGGGTGCGGCGGGAGGTGCGGGCTGGCCCGGGCCCGGGGCGAAGTCCAGATCCGGCTCGGGGGACGACGGCGTGGGCAAGTCGTCCAGTGCGGCGGGAACGGTCCCGCCGGGCGCGGAGGCTTCCCCTTCCGCTGCCGCTCCCCCGTCCTCCCCTTCCCCGGCGGGCTGGAGCTGGCCTCCGGTCCGGGCGGGGGGGACGGAGACGTCAGCGGCCCCGGGGCCCGGATCTCCCGCCCCGGCCGTCCGGACTGCCGCCGGAGGTGACGGGGCGTCGGAGGTCCTCATGTGCAGGTAGATGAGGACGCCAGCCAGCGCGGCCACCAGGCACGCAGCCGCGATCTTCAGGGCAGGACCGGACTTGCCCGTGCTGGTGTACTCGGGCTCGGGGCCCAGGTCCTCCTCGTACCAGGCCTCGTCGTTCCCGTCGTCGTCCTCGCGGTCGACCAGGATGGGTTCGCGGTCGTCTGTGGGGTCTCGATCGTCGCGGTCGTATGCCATGGGTGGCCTCTCTGGGAGGTCTCGGGGTCCGCGGACTCATCGGGTCCGGGCCCGGAGCTGATAGTCGTGGCGCCCGGCCGGCACGGTCCCCCCAAGCCTCTGGAGGGCCGCTAGGTCCTTCCGCCTAAAAGGACGGCCCGCCGTCCCTGAGGAAGGCCGGCCGTCCGGAAGCCGGCGGGCGCCCCTGAAAGGCGCGCCGCAATTTGGCCGCAGGCCCCGCGCGCCTATCTGGCCCGGCGGGAGCTGGAGGTCCGTGAGTTCTGGTTCCGTGCTCCGGGCTCGTCGGCGGGCCCGGAGGAGGCAACGGAAGCCTCGTCGTCACCGGCAGCCACGTCCCCGGAGCCGCCCCGTGCGTCGCCCTCATCGCCCTCGTCATCGGAGCCGTCCCGGGCATCGCTCTCGCCGCTCTCGTCGCCCTCATCGTCAGAGCCGTCCCGGGCGTCGCCCTCGTCGTCGGAGCCGTCCCGGACATCGCCCTCGTCGCCGCCGTCCCCGGCATCGCCGCCGCCGGAATCGCCGGGCGCGGCGCCGTCTCCCGAACCGCCGTCAGAAGCCGGGGGACCGGAACCGTCCCCCGCCGCACCGCCCGAAGCCTCGCCGTCCCCGGCGGAGGGGGCCGAGTCCCCGGCGGGCGGGATGTCCCCGGAGCTTGTCCCGGAGGAGTCCCCTGCCGGGGGCAGATCCTCCGTCACTATCCCGGAGGGGGCGTCCGGGGCGACGGACGGGGCGACGGACGCCTCCGCCGAAAGGATCTCGTCCAGCCTGTAGCCGGCCGCGTAGGCGCGGGGCGTGCCGGGGAAGCGGTTCTCAAGCTCCGCGTAGGCCAGCCTGGCAACCTCGGTACGGCCCAGGGCCAGGGCCACGCGCGCCCTGGCGTTCAGGATCTCCATGCGGAAGGGGGCGGAGGTCTGGAAGAAGACGGGATCGTCCACCGCCCTCCCGTTCGGGCCGGTCAGGGGCGCCTCGACGGCCATCCAGGCGTGCTCGTAGTGGGCGAGGGCCGCCTCCAGATCGCCGGTCTGCTCGGCCAGGGCACCCTGGTAGTTGTAGATGATGGGGGCAAGATGCCTTTCCGGCGGGCGGAGGTCGGAAGCCAGCCGGTCCGCCAGCTCGCGGGCCTCCGGATAACGTCCGAGCTTCACGTAGGCGTCGGCCATAGCGAACGCGGCCAGCCTCCCCGCCTTGCCGTCCCCGTGCCTGCGGCGGATCTCCTCCATGCCGGCCAGCGTCTTTTCCGGATCGGAGGCATCGTAGGCCAGGTAGTACTCCTGGGAGGCCTTCTCGGCGCGGGAGCCGGCTATGGCCAGCCCCGCCGCGACTGCCAGGGCCAGCACGACGATGGCCAGGCCGCACAGGATCACCCCGGTGGTGTGGGTGAGGTAGAAGTTGTAGATGCGCTCTGTTGTGGTGAGAAACGCGTCCTTCTCCCGGAGAAGGTCCTTGAGGCGTACCTTGCTGCTCATTTATGGCTGACCGGTTGTCCCTTTGAGGCGTGGAGGCATTGTGGTTGGATTGGGCGGGGGCGGAGGAGGGCGCAGTGGGGAAGGAAGGCGCGCCGGAGATTCCGCTTACTGCGGGAAAATAGCCTAACACGCCGCAAATTGCAACATCAGTATGATCCCAGGTCGGCAGTCCCGGCGCAGCGGGAAGGCCGGCGCCGGAACCGCGCCCCCGGCGCGGGATTGGAAACGGCGGGGAAAGGGGGGCACGGCCCTCTCCGGGCCGCGGACGGCACGGAAGCCCGCGGAGCGCGGAGTCGGCCGCGGAGGCGCGGCCGCGCCGGAAAAGAACTTGAGGCGCAGGCGCAAGCCGCGGCGGGGTGGCCGTAAACCCGATGCCCCGCCTGCCGCGCGCCTGGCCGGGAAGCCCGATGCCCCGTCTGCCCCGCGCCTGGCCCGGAGCCGCGGGCACGGCCTGCGGGGACCGGAGACTCCAATCCGGCTTCCCGATACGGAAGCGGCTCGGCCGATCCGGGCGGGCGATGACCGAAGGCCGGGCGGAGCGGGGAAAACGGAAGGAAACCCGGGCCGGCCGCGACACGTCAGAGATCGTCCACCCCTTCGCCGTTCCTGGCAAGCGCCCTGGCCACCCCGTTCTCCACGGCCCTCTCGATGAGGTCGCAGAGCTCCTCCGGAGTGAGATCCGCGGCCCTCGCGCGATCGGAGACGCCGCCGCCGGGGAACGCGGAGGTTCCTGCGTCCCGGGCGTCCGCGCGGGGAAAGGAAGATGGCGCCCGGAGGGGCCGGGGTCCGGGATCGGCCGCCCGTGCGGGGATGTCGGCCGCCGCCCCCGTCACGGGAAGCGGGGCGGCGGACGGGTCGGGCGCGGCATGGGGAAAGCCCGCGTCCGTGCCGGCCGGGGGAAGGGCGGGGGCTGGAGACCCGGAGCCGCCGAAGAGGTCCGCGACCGCCGAGGGCGCTCCTGAATCCGGAGCCCCGATCGGGCCGGCAGGTTCTCCTGAAACGATGGTGCCGGCCGGGCCGGGCCGACCGGCCGTCCCGCCGGGGACCATGAGGCGGCGGGGTCCGCCGGGATCGAGGGGCTCGCCCGGGTCAAGGACGTCGGCGTGTCCTCCGGGATCGGGGCCATCCGGGCCGGGGAAATCCGCAGGACCGCCGGGATCGAGGGGCTCGTCCGGGTCGAGGACGTCGAGGGGTTCGCCCGGGTCAAGGACGTCCAGGGGCTCTCCCGGGTCAAGGATGTCCGGGGTCCCGCCGGGTCCGGCGGCGTCCAGGGGCTCTCCCGGGTCAAGGACGTCCGGAGGCCCGCCGAAGCCGAAGGGATCGCGGTAATCCGGGGGAACGACGGGACGGGCGGCGTCCGGCAGGTCCGGATTGTCCAGGGGGTCCAGCAGATCCACCGGCTCGGCGAGCTCCGGGGTCTCGGGGATCCGCGGAGGGGCCGGGGGCGGCCCGTGACGGCCCGG
>JAISEQ010000325.1 GCA_031264045.1 Deltaproteobacteria bacterium | reverse complement strand
GGGGGCCGGAACGCCCGGAACGGTTGGCCGGGAGGGTCCGGAAAGCCCGGAAAGGTCGGCCGGGAGGGTCCGGAAAGCCCGGAAAGGTCGGTCGGGAGGGTCCGGAAAGCCCGGAAAGGTCGGCCGGGAGGGTCCGGAAAGCCCGGAAAGGTCGGCCGGGAGGGTCCGGAAAGCCCGGAAAGGTCGGCCGGGAGGGTCCGGAAAGCCCGGAAGTCGGCAGGGCATAGGCCACTGCAGGTCATGGAGGTTGCGAGCAAGGTCCAGAAGACCGGTCTGGACCGGACCCGGAGGGTAAGATTCGGGAGGCGGGGACCGGACCCGGAGGGCAAGATTCTGGAGGCGGGGACCGGACCCGGCCAGTGAACCGGAAACGGTTCACGGGTGCCGGATACGCTCGCGGCGAGGGTGCCCCGGGTCTCCCGCTCCCCTGTCCTGAGGGGTCCGGAGGCTAGGACCGTGAGGCCCGGGCCGCGCCCCGGGCGGCCCGGACGGTCGGGAATGCCCCGCCGGGGCGTCTTGTTCCGGGATTATCGCCTTTGGCCGTTCAAAGGTCAATGAGGCTTCTGGGAGCCCCCGTCATGGCCTGCGCCCTGGCGAGGGAGGCGGCCAGGGCCGCCTTCACGTTGGAGAAGGCCCTCCTGAGGGCCCCCGCGGGACCCGTTCCCCACAGGACGAGGTTCGCGGCGTCCGCCACCCCGCAGGTCCCGGAGAGGAGCGAGGCCAGGGCCAGGCACTTGTCCGCCTCGGAGGGCATCTCGCCCACGTCGAGCCACTCGTGGCGGATCTCGCCCCAGCCGGTGCGGAAGACAGCGTCCATGGTGACGATTCTCGAAGCCTCGGAGGGGCACTCGAAGTTGAAGGCCAGCAGCACCGGCCCCTGGGCCCCCACGAGCCAGATCCTGTCCGGGTCGAGCGTCCTGAAGGTGACGGGCGGGAAGATCTCGCCCAGCGCGTCCAGGAGCTCCATGAAGGAGGCGGGGTCGACCGACCCCTTCTCCGGATCGAGCGTCACTCGGAACCCCTCTCCGCAGAGGCCGTTTCTCACCAGCCACGCGGCGGCCTTGACCGCCCTTTCGGCCTCGTAGACCAGATCCCCCTCGCGCCTGGGCCCCTGCCCGCCGGAGGCTTCCGGGGAGGCAGTGGCGTAGACGGCCCAGGATCCCTCCGGGGCGTTCCTGTGGATGGCCAGGTTTTTGGAGAGCCCGTCCCTGTGGAACTGGGAGGGCAGCAGATCCACCGTGGCCTCGAGACCCCTCTGCCTGCCCATGATCCTGGCCGCGAAGGGGGTGAGCTCCTCGTCCTGGGCGTTCACCTGGTCCGGAAAGAGGGTCATGAGGCTGTTGGATATCTGCATGTACACCCTGAACAGCAGGAGGAGGATGGCGTTCCCCTGCAGGAGCCTCTCCCGCTCAGACCAGGAGTCGTAGGCGAGAAGCCTCGCCAGCCTCTCCGGCCTCCAGCCCCAGTCGGAGGACCAGCGCTCCAGCACCGCCGTCTTGAAGGGGTCCGGCCTCGCGAAGCCGGGAGGGAGTGCGGGGCCTCCGGGGAACAGGAACTCGGGCCTCAGCTCTATCTTTGCCGCCGGCCCGTCGTCTTCCGCCGGATCGTCTTCGGAGTCGCGCCCGACGGAAGCCGGGAGCCCGGATGCCGTCCCGGAAGGATCGGCCCGAGACGCAAGGGGGGCGGCCGGGGGCGCTGACGGTTCGGAAGGCGGGACTGCGGGGTATGCCGGAGGTCCAGCCGGGTCGGTCGTGGGCACTGACGGACCGGCGGGCGGGGCTGGGAGGTCGGACGGAGGCCCGGTCGTGGGCACTGACGGATCGGAAGGCGGTCCGGATGGCGAAGCGGCCGGTCCGGAAGGAGCCTGCCCGGAACGGGCAGGGATTCCGTCCTGCACGGGAGCGGCGGAAGGCGCTGATGACCCGGCATTTAGGCCGGAGCCGGAGCAGGAGGCCGGTCCGGAGGCATCGGAGCGGGAAGCGGGGCGCGATGCCCCGGCCGGCCCAGGGGGCACTCCGGAGGGTTCCGCCGCCGCGGGGCCTGGAGGTCCCCCCGCCGGAAGCTTGCCGGTGAGGCCCAGGATCTTCAGGACGGACGCGGCGCGGATGAGATCAGTCTGATCCGGGTCAAGGCGGGACGCTGCGTAGGCTATGACCCTCTCCACGGTTATGAGGTAGGGGTCAACCATGGGGCCGGAGCTGGCCCCCCGGATCACTTCGGCCTTCACCACGTCGCAGAGGAGAGGGGCCGTGAAGCCCGTCTCGACGGCCTCCAGGATGGGGATGATCTTCAGCATCCCCTTGAAGGGGTACGCTTCGGACTTGCAGGTGAGCCACATGGCCGCCGCCAGGTACTCCTGGGGCTCGGGGCGGCGGGGGAAGCCCATGTTCACCATGGGAGGGGGTTCCCCCTCCCACTCCAGGGGGGCGGCGCGCCGCGCCAGCCTCGCGTACTCCGGCTCCGTCGTCCCGGCGGGGGTGGCCATCCAGAGGGGCGCCCGTCCAGCCACCAGCACGAGGGTCCGGTAGAGCTCCTCAAGAAGGAGGAGGGGGGCCGCGTCCCCGTCCACGTCCTGGCCCCAGCCCCGGCTTATCTGGCCCCGCTCGAGGAGGGAGAGATCCACCAGGTAGAAGTTGGCCTCAGTCTGGTGCGCGTCCAGGGCCCACCGCGACATCATCTCCAGCTTCCTCCTGAAGAGCTCGAGCGCCTTCCCCGAGACGCGCGAGGGCCTGTAGCAGACCCAGTAGTCGAGATCGGAACGGTCCGTCTGGCCCAGAGAGCCCATGGAGCCCATGAGGACCAGGCATTCCACGGCGGGGCATTCCGGTCCCCGGGCGGGGAGAGCGGAAGACGGGGAGTCGGCGGAATGAGCGGTCGGGGAGGGTAAGGAGTTGGCATAATGAGCGGTCGGGGAGGCCAAGGAGCCGGCGGAATGAGCGGTCAGAGAGGCCAGGGTGGCGGCGGACGGAGCGGACAGGAAGGCCCAGGTGGGTGAAGAGTACTGGACGCGGGAGGACCAGGAGTCCGAACCGAGCTCCTCGTCGGAAGCGGCGGAGTTCTCGAGCCAGAGGTCGTAGCCCAGGAGCCCGGCGGGGGTTTCCGGATCGTCCAGGAAGCAGGGGAGATCCGGGGAGTTCAGGTGGAGTATTGACGGGACCAGGTCGAAGACCTTTCTCAGGCCCGGTTTGGCCCGAGAGCGCAGCTCCGCTATGCGCGCCCTGTTGTTGCGCACCTGGGCGGCCAGTACGGGGAGAAGCCCGGCCGGTATCGTGTCCAGTCCGTTCATTTGAGCCATGTCCGGGGACCCTGGGGAGGGCGTTGGGATGGAGGGCTGCGGCGGGGGCTTGCGCTGGTCCGGAAGGGGAGCGGAGGGCGTCCGGATGACGCGGCGCATCAATATATTATATCCGAACGTGAGGCGGGTTGTCACGGAATGGGGAGGAAGCCGGAGTCAGCCTGAATGTCGGGTCAATGTCAGGTCAATGTCAGGTCAATGTCGGGTCAATGTCGGGTCAATGTCGCGGGAAGGGAGAGGTGGGGATGGGGAAGAAAGAATCAGCCAGAAGGCAGAGAAATGGCAGAGATAGTGGAGAGGAATGCGATGAGAGTGAACAGACAGTGAAGAGGAGAGGAGAGGAAAAGAGAGGAGATGAGGAAGCGGGGAAGAGCAGGGCGATGGGAGTGAACAGACAGTGAAGGGGAGAGGAAAAGAGAGGAGAGGTGGAAGCGGGGAAGAGCAGGGCGATGGGAGTGAACAGACAGTGAAGATGGGAGGAGAAAGGGGTGAAGGACGCAAACGGAAGATTCATTGTTTAGGGCGGGGGACGGTCAGATGTCGGACATATGAGACGGTATGGCTGTCTGATTGCGGAACGAAGGCACTCGGATGTGATTATCGAAATAATTCAGAACTGGATTGACAGATTTATATATTTACAGATTTTCAGTTTAGAAAATTTAGAAATTTAGAAATTTAAAAATTTAAAAATTTAAAAATTTATTTTAAACAATGTGTAAGAGAATATTGTCTGATGTAATGGCCAGTATTTTTCTGATGCCGTTTCAGTCCAGGTCATGCAGACGCAGGTGCTGAAATGAATTCAAGTCAAATAAGTTAGGGTTGGGAAATGGAGATAAAATGATTAGGTATGTTTTGAATGCTCTAGGAAAACGGCATAGGTCATGCTGGATAAATATTGAGTTTCTATCATGTGTAATGTTAGATTGGGTTGAAGCTGACCGAAAGATCGTGTGAATCCTGTCTGGAACCATGCTGGACGAAGCTTTCGAATAGCCTCATGTCGGAAGGCACAGTTGCCAGGAAGATAAGCGCAGCTTGCAATGAAGCGAGGATTTCAAATTGATGAAGCGTTTAGAAGTTTGCAGTGAATACTGATTTAAGGAGTAATGTAAGGCATGGAAGATTGCAGTGAAGTTTGTCTTTATAATCATTAATGGTAATGAAATCATTACATTCAGGAAAATATAATGGCGTTCTGATGCAGGATATAAGATTCGCATAATCTTATAGTGAATATATTTGATATGATATATGAGAAATGGGATGTGAAATATATCATGATATAGAGACAGAAGATTAATATCGTTAAAGTAACAGATTGCTTTTATCGAAAGAAATATCTTTTGAAGTTAATTTGAATATCAGAATTACTTAGCAATTAGTGGAATATTGGGAGAATATTAAAGGAGGCACAGGGAAAATTTAAGTGAAGGTTCTGTGAATTTTAATGAACAATATGTAAAGTTTGACTTGACAGCTGACTGATTCATGTCGAGTTTTAATTCTGTAAACACATACAAATAAAGGCTTGATGAAAGAAGCTGTATAAATATAAAGCATATTAAACAGTAGAAATCACGCAACATGTCAAGTCGATGTGATAGATATCTTGAGATAAATATTCCTTATAAAATAGGCATTTTAGAGATGAACAATAATGATGCATGATCTGGTGCTTGAATAAGGCAGAATGAAAAATACAATAAAGTCCAAAAATACTCAAGATAAATATGATGATATGATGCAGAGTATGATGAACATGCGTGAAATAATATGGGACATATCGACAGTTTATCTTCAGGAATTCAGCCGCCATTTCCCGCTCTGCCGTAAGCTTGGAATGAGGCGTGATATCAGCTTGCCATAAGGATTTCAGCAGTTTTATTAGCGGCTGGGACCAGGCGTTCCTCAAGGGTGCCGGAAGAAAAAAATGCAGGTCGGCATGAGATTTTTCTCATGTTCCGGAAAAGCGGTCCGATAAGAAAGCTGACCGGAGGAATCAGCTGACGCTGACATGCCCCCCGAGCCGAACCTGAAGGACCGCAGCCGGGAAAGCTGGACTGAAGCTTTAGGAGGACGCGATGGCCTTGCTGATGACCCACAACCTCTCCTCCGTGACGGCATCGAGGAACCTGGGGAAGATCCTGGGGACGCTCTCGAAGAGCATAGAGAGGCTCTCATCCGGACTGAGGATCAATTCCGCGTCGGACGACGCGGCAGGTCTCCTGGTCAGGGAGCTCATGCGTGCGGACATAGCCGCAGGCTACCAGGGGCTCAGGAACGCCGGCGATGCCATAAGCATGATCCAGACGGCAGACGGTGCCCTTTCGGTTATCGACGAGAAGCTCATCCGCATGAAGGAGCTGGCCGAGCAGGCGGCGACGGGGATCTATTCGGATGACCAGCGGGAGCTAATCAACTCCGAGTACCAGGCCATGGCCGCCGAGATTGACAGGATAGCCAATTCCACCAACTTCAACGGCCTGAAGCTCCTGGACGGTTCCGTAAGCCGCATGAACGGCGGCAGGGGCATGACAATACACTTCGGGGTCGGAAACAGCGAGGCCGAGGACTACTATTTCCTGAACATCGGGGATACCAGGGCCACCAGCATCACCGGCCTCAAGATAGGCGGAGACGCGAAAAACGACGTCTGGGGCCAGGGCGGGGCGGGCGGAGCCCTTTCGGGAGTTGCCGGCTGCTGCGCGGGAGGCTACTCCTCAGTGAACGGGGACGCGGGCTTTTCGGACGGCGATTCGCTGACCTACGGCTACAACTGGGACAGGGGACAGGACTATGACCCGGGTCTCCTGACCGGCCGCTACATCGCAGGCCGCTACGAGGCGGACAGCGGGGACAGCCTCCAGGATCTCGTGAACAGGGTGAACGCCGGGACCCAGAGCCGGGTGGGCGTGGAGCTGTGGGCGGACGGGCTCATGGAGGCCGTGTACGCCGGCGGGACGGTGGCGGTCTGCTTCGGCGACGAGGCCTACATTTTCGGGGACGCTTCCGCCGCCGGCGGGCTGGTGGACGTCCCCGGAAACCCCGGGCCGGTATACTCCTATGCCGCCGCCGGGTCCTACGACGGGGGCGGGTTCGTCTTCAACACCGCCGCTGGCTACGGGTACGGCCTCACCTCGTCCCAGCTCCGGAAGCTGGAGGCCGCCGGAGTCGACCTGGCCCCGCTCGGGCTGGAGAACGTCGAGGTGTACGCCGCAGGGGAGTCCGTGGAAAGCGCCGATGAGGCGAGAAACCAGCTGAGGACCAGGCTCGCGCAGGCTTTCAATTCCCTGGGGCTGGGAAGCCTCGAGGGTCTCTCGACGGCCGCCGGGGAAACGGCCGGGTTCACCCTTGACGCCGCTGACGTCACGGCCTCGGCTTACGGCGGCGTCGTGAACGGCACCGGGCTCCAGGCCACGATAGCCTCGGGCAGGACCCTGAAGGTACATACCGGGGTGTACGCCGACGGGAACGGCAACTGGACCGACGACCGGAAAGTCGCGTCCGCGCTCCAGCTGGAGGAGGTCGTTCTCAATTTCAGCAATGACGGAACTTCCAGGTCGGTCGCGACATTAAGGACGGGCACCACCTACGTGAGCGACACCTACGTGGTCAGCCGGACCGGGGACATCGCCATCTGGGGATACGATGCGGGCCAGATTAACCTCGCGGGACTGGATCTGGCAGCCCTCGGTTTCGCTTCCGCCTCGGTGACGGGGAACTTCAGGGGCACAGGGGCCACCCCGGCACAGGCGCTGTCGGCGCTCCAGGCCCGGATATCCTCCGCATGGGGCCTGGAGTGGTCCGACGTCGACCACAGGCTCAAGTTCAGCGCAAGGACGGTCGCCTACACTGTCCCCCAGGTGCTCCGGAACTTCGATTCCGCCGCAATAGTCACCCAAAACGATCTGAACGGCGCCAATGCCGCGAGGCTGGACGCCTCCAGGCAGATCGTGGCGGATCAGTCCGTCCGCATCGCTTTGGACATTTGGAAGCAGTCGGGCACGGGCGTCTGGACGTCCTCATATGCGGTGGCCTCCGAGCTGAACGCGATGGGAGCCGATTTCCGGAGGATAGAGCTGACCGTGGTGTCGGACGCGACCGGGGCAAATTACAGCCTCCTGGTGAACGGCACGCCCGGCGTGGCGTACGGCTCCTGGACGGGAGGGCTGGCGGCCGTAGATTTGGACGATCTGGCAGCCGAGATAGCCGACGACACCGCGGAATATCTCTCGGGCTTCACGGGCGGGGGACGGCTGTGGTACGCGCCCGAAAAGGGCCCCACGTCGCTCTTTCATCCTACGCTGGCCGAGGTCTCCAACACCGTCAAGTCGAAGGTCGACTCGGGGATACCGGACTATCTCACCGTCACCGCCTCCATAGCGGGGAAAGAGGTGGACGTCTCGGCGGGCCAGGCGTCAGTTCTCGCCAGGAACACTACCACCCTCGGAACCGTCGCCAACGTGGCGGGCGCGGCGCTGTCCAGGGCGCTGGCGGGTGCGCAGCTGTCCGGAGCCGCGGCAGGCCTCGTCGGGATGGGGAGGATTGTCGCGTCCGCGGCGGCTCCCCCGACCGGGAGGGCCCCGATCGGCCAGGTCCTGGATCTCAGGGAGTCCTCGACCCTCGTCTCCGGCGATCTCCTGAGGTCGGCGGCGCGGGGGAGCTACACGTACAGCGGCTACGCCTTCAGCGCCGCGGGCGGCATCGGTCTCAACGCCGTCCAGCTCCAGGCCTTCGAGAGGGCGGGCTACGATCTGGGCAGTCTCCGTCTTGCGGCGCCTTCCGTCTCCGCCAGCGCCTCCTCGACCGTCGGCTCCGCCTCGGCCAGGCAGCTTCTCTTGGACAGGCTGAACCAGCTCTGGAACCAGCTGGATTTCTCGAACTTCAGCGCCTTCACCGTTGTGCCCGGCGCGAAGGCCGGCTACGCCCCCCTGAACAGCCCGGCCGTGATCGCCGGTGCGGGCACGGGTGTCTTATCCGGGAACACTGGCGCCACGGCCACGCTGCACGAGCTGGAGACCCTGGTCGTCCATACCGGGGTCTACATGGACGCCCGGGGAAACTGGACCGACAGCGCCTCGATAGCCTCGGACATGTTGCTCCCGGAGGTCACCTACAGCGTCAAGAACACCCGGGAGACCTGGGTCAGGATGGCCGGGAGATTCGTGAGCTCGGCGCTCGTCTCGGGCGATCTCACGATGACCAGGAACCTGGCAGACCGGCTGGTCACCGGGGGCCTCGTGCCTCCGGCTGGTTTCAGCCAGGCCTCCGTCAGGGTCTACTCCTCGGCGCACACCTTCGACGAAGCCTCCGCACTGCTCTACGCCAGCGGCGGAACGGCCTTCGACGCCCTGTACGCCGGCAAGCACTACAGCGTCGAGTTCGACGCGCTTCCGGGCAATTACGCCGCCATCGGGTACTTCACCGCGGCCCAGCTCGAGGCGTCTGCGACGGGCGGGAACCTGAACGGCACGGGCGCCGGAGCGACGGTGAAACCGGGAAGCTCGCTTACCTTCCACACGGGCATCTTCGGAAGCGGCGGCGGGTTCTGGACCGAGGACCGGGGCATAGCGAGCGCGCTGGGCTTCACTGAAATCGTGTACGAGATCGATAACACCCTAGGGAACTATACCGTCACCATGGTCGCCCCGACCTCCTGGGCATCGAATATTCCCGGTTCGTTCGCGGCGGTGGACTTCGGAACGCTGCAGGTCGACCTGACCGACGATCTGAGATCCGTCATAGACGGCCTCCAAACCGGACCTGACCCCGGGGGGCATCTGTACCGCGGAACGGTTACGACTCCCCTCAAACCGTCTCCGGACGACCTCAAGTCCGTGAGGTCGTCGCTTTCGTTGTCGGCGGGCGATCCGGCCTTGAAGGTCACCTTCAGCATCGAAGGGCAGGAGCTCTCCTATCTGCCCTACGGACCCTCCCCGCTCACGACCCTGGCCCACGACGCTACGGTAAACGACATCGTTGCGGCCCTGAACGTGAACTTCTCCTCCCTCGTGGCAGGACTCCAGACCGGCGCCGCCGCGGAAGGCTTCGGCGGCGCGGGGCGGATAACGAGAGCCGCGAATGTCCCGCCGACCTCCGTCATCGCTCTTTCGGACGTGGAGGGGCTCTCCGTCCTGGACGTCTACGTGCCCTACTCCCCCCCTTCGGAGGCCGGCACGGACGGGGTGGTCGGAAGCACCCTGCGGGTGACGATGGTGGCCAGCGCCGGCACTTCCCCGGCAAACTCCCAGGGCGTGTCGAACTTCGGGGCCTGGGCGCTGGCCTCGGCCATCAACCACAACCCGGACAGCAAGTTCTGGGCCATGGTCCAGAGCTTCAATTCCAGGGGCCTGCCCGCGGACATGGTCTACGTCTTCGCCAGGGAGGGGGGGGATCTGGACAGCCTCATGGCGGACGAGGCGGCGGACGTCGACGCCGCATCCCGGGCCGGGCTCGACTCGGTCCTCTTCGAGCACGTGGAGACCGCCGCTGTCTCCCAGTCCGCGACCGGCTTCAGCCTCGGCGGCCGGCAGTGGGCGGTCATGAGCCCGTTCCAGTCGAGGGCGGTCCTGGGCGGCGAGTCCTGGAACTTCACACTGAACGGGCGCGACGCGGGCTCCGAGCGCGACATATGGATTGCCAACGAGGGCGAGGTGATTACCCCGGCGCTCTTGACCGGCGCCTCGACCGGCCTGAACCGCTACGGCTTCGTCGAGATCCAGAACGCCGCTGACGGCGAATGGGCCGGGGCGGACATCCGCACCCAGTCCACCGCCCAGGCCGCACTGGGAGCCGTCGACGCCGCCATCCTGGCCAAGGACAGGATCCGGGCCGGTCTGGGCGCCGTCCAGACCCGCCTGGAGAACACCATGACCCACTTGACGATCCAGCTGGAGAGCCTCCAGGCCGCCGAGAGCCGTATAGCGGACGTGGACGTGGCTATGGAGATGTCCGTGTTCACCAGGGCCAACATCATGGCCCAGGCCGCCACCTCGATGCTGGCCCAGGCGAACTCCCTGGGCTCCCTGGCCCTGAGCCTCATCAGGGCGTAGCCCGGGAAGGTGGCTCGGGAGCTCGGAGGGCGGGGTGGAATTCGACCCGGCAGTTGCGCTCCCGCCCCGGTCATGAGGATGCGGGCTGCGGCAGGCTTTAAGGGAGCGGAAACGACTGATGAGCGGAAGAGCGGAGGATCTGGGGAGCGGAGGATCTGGGGAGCGGAGGATCTGGGGAGCGGAGGATCTGGGGAACGGAGGATCTGGGGAACGGAGGATCTGGGGAACGGAGGAACGTAAAGAATTGGAGGACCGGAGGAGCGGAGGACCGGAGGAGCGGAGGACCTGGGGAACGGAGGAACGTAAAGAGTTGGAGGAGCGGAAGAGCGAAGGAACGTAATTGAGTTGGAGGAGCGTAGGAGCGTAATGAATTGAAGGAGCGGAAGAGCGGAGGAGCGGTCAGTCCACATGGGCAGGGCAAGGATTTGGTGACGCTTTACAACTGATTCCTGATTTGAATTGCGGAGGTTTGTCGACATAACGCCCAGAGATTTCATTTTGGCCAGGGATAGCGGCAAGACCGGCTGAGGGGCGCAGCTTAAGCTAAGAGCGTGTCAGATAAGACAAGTGCGTGTCAGATTAGTCTCATGCGACGGCAGAGACGCCTCTCAGGGGAAAATTCAAAAAAATGGCAGGGGACTTGAGATTTCCCTAAAGTATCTCGTCGGCCCCTCCGATAAGAAAGCTGGAAAGAGGTTCAGCTCAAGCTGGGGGACGGCCAGAGGCAGAGCTCGCGGGAAACGCGACCGGGGTGAGATTTCGGTCTCAGCCGAAGCTCCCGTAAAGCTCTAGCGCAAGCTGGACGGATATCTCATGCCGACCTCGACAACGGCCGGCTGGCACAGCCGGGCATGGAAGCCCGGTCACCTTCAGGGAGGATGAGATGGCTCTCGTAATTAACCACAACATGAACGCCATTACGGCGTCGAGGTATCTGGGCGTGGCGTCCAAGTCCCTGGCCAAGAGCATCGAGAGGCTCTCCTCCGGTCTCAGGATCAACTCCGCCGCGGACGATGCCGCCGGGCTGGCCATGCGGGAGCTCATGCGGGCCGATCTCGCCGCCGGATACCAGGGAATCAGAAACGCCGCGGACGGAGTGAGCCTCATCCAGACGGTCGACGGGGCGCTCTCCGTCATCGACTCCAGGCTTCTGAAGATGAGGGAGCTGGCCGCGCAGGCGGCCAACGGAATCCCGTCGTCCTTCCAGCTCGAGCTCCTGAACTCCGAGTACCAGGCCATGGCCGC
>JAISEQ010000245.1 GCA_031264045.1 Deltaproteobacteria bacterium | reverse complement strand
CGCCGCCGCAATAAGTCGCCAAAGGATTTCTGATGAAGAAATGGAAGGTCGATAGCGACCGAAAATGGGGATTAGTCAGTCACTGCCCCCAATATCTGGTACGCATTCACTTATCCTCTTCCTCTCAGGACCTTCAGAATGGTGAACGCAAACAAGTCCTGTTTAGCCTCGACGACTTATTACGGTTCCGTCATGTATATCCGGAAAATTTTATTGGCGTGATGCCGATGTCTCTTGAACACGAATCATTTTAGCGGATATTCGTTCAGATGTCATTATTTGATAACCTGCAGATATGATAAATATTCATGATGTTGTGAAATACAGCATTTGCGTAATTTCAATCGTTATTGCCGTCAGCTACGACATGAACACAATTGCAGCGATTCTTTTAGGAAAATAATAAGCGGTCGGAAAATGGAGCGATGTTGGTCAGGGATGATCGCGGCGGAAAATAAGGGGTTCAGGACGTGTTCAAGTTGACAATCCGCTTCAAATGTACAATGGTAACAGACGACCCTCACAGGCAAAGACGGGAATGACCGACCCTCTGACCGGGACCGAGCCGAAAGTCGAGGTCGGGGGCAAGCGCGCAGGAGAGAGAGCGCGCTGCGGTCCTCCCTGTCCCGGAACGTCGGCGGCTTCAGTCCTTTCTGCAGGCGTTCCCCCCCTGGCGGTCGCGCACAGTCTCTCCCGCATGGCCTTTTTCACACCTCACGACGATGATCCGTATCCTCCTGTCGGACAGCCGGTCATACGCCCGTTTCGGGGCGTTCGGTCCGGATTCCGCCGGAAAGGGGCGGGTCCCCCGCGAGGCGCCTGTCCTGCCCGCTGTCCTCCGGTCGATTTTCACCCGGAAGAGGACGGGTCCGGTCGGACAGCGCCCTTTTTGTTTCCGCCAGGTCAAGCCGCCGAAACAGCCCCGAGAGGCTCTGCGGCGGAGCATCTCAAGAACCGCGTTAACGGAACCAGGTGCAGGGCCGTCCCCCGGCCGCCGTCCGAAGCGTCCGACTTGTCAGGCGTTGGCAGGCGCAACCACGGAGTCCGCATAGCGCGAAATCCCTGCCCTCATGATGGGTGACGGCGGGGCAGGAGCGACCTGAACCCAGAGGGCGCTGTCCCGTCCCGTGTTATGGAGAACAGTCATGTTAGCGAAAGGAATGCAGTTCCTTGCATTGGCGGCCCTGCCCGCCATAATCTTGATTTTCCCGTTTCCGGTGCAGGCGCAGGAAGACGACGGGGACTTTCCCGGCGAGGCCTTAGGCGCGGTGGTCGTCTCCGCGAGCCGCACGGCCGAGGCCCTTCGCGAGGTCTCCAGCAACGTCACCATCATCACCGGAGAGCAGGTGGAGCAGTCCACCGCGACTGATCTGCGGGCGTGCTGGGCCAGCAGGGTTTCTGGATGGTAGACGTCGGCGGATCTAAAACAGTCCAGATCCGGGGCATGCATTCTGACAGCACCGACAACACCAAGCTGCGGTCGAAGGTGCTCCTCCTCGTGAACGGCCGAAGGACGGGCACCGTCCATGTGGACCAGATACCCGTGGAAAACGTGGAGAGGATTGAGATTATCCGCGGACCCTCCGCTGTCCAGTACGGGACGTCGGCACTGGGAGGGGTCATCAACGTGATCACCAGGAAGGGCGAGAAGGACACGTTCTCGGCAACGCTTGAAGCCGGATTCGGGAGCTTCGGGCTCAACAGGGAGTCTTTCTCGTTTTCCGGCGGATACGGGCCTTTCGACTTTTCAGGATCCTTCGGCTACGAGGAGAGGGACTCGATTAAGACCCTCTACCACGTGAAGCTGCCGCATTCGTCGGCCGAGAGGAAGTTCGTGAATCTTGACGCGGGATACACTTTCAACGATATCCACAGGATAGGGATGAGCTACTCCCACACCCGGAAGAACGACGAGTGGCCCATGGTGCCTTTCAGGGTTTATCTGGACATGCGGAAATCAGGCGAAAATCTCGATCAGGACTACGGAAACTACATCCTCTCGATCGAGAGCGCCGGTCTGACATACGACGGTTCAACTGATGACGGTACTTTCGACTGGTCGGCATTTTTCACGAAGAGTGAGTACGAGAGACTTGGCACCACGCGCAACGCCTATTACTATGAGCCGCTGAACCGTTTTTCGACTTTCCAGCATGTCACCAATGCCGGGGCATCGGCAGGTTATGACGGCAAGTACCTTGACGTTGATCTCGGATTCGATTTCACAGAGTACAAGATAAGCGGGAGCACCGATGGGGACAATGTCGCGAAAGATCTCGGCATTTACCTGTCTACGAAGATTAAGCCTATGGGAGAATCCTTTCTCATATCCCTAGGCGGACGTTACGACAAATTCTCCTTCGATGACAATCTGCCCGGTACAGCCTCAATGAGCAAAACGCATTTCAGTCCTTCCCTGGGACTCTCCTACCTTCCTGTCGAATGGCTCAAGCTCAGGGCAAACTATTCCTCCGGCTTGCGGGTGCCTTCCGCCTTCGAGTACCTGGGCGACACCACTGGCATCTACAGGACCCAGCCGAACCCGGATCTTAAGCCTGAGGAGAGCAATACATGGGAGTTCGGGCTGGACGTCGACTACAGGTTCATCTCCGGGAGCCTGACCTATTTCCATACCGACTGGAAGAACAGGATCCACTGGGAGCAATATCCAGGCAGCCAGAACTATCTTGACGGATGGTACGTCAATATCAAGGATTCCAAGATATCCGGCCTGGAAGCCGTTTTTTCCGCCGATTTGGGCGAGGCGTTCGATCTCGGATACCAGCTGCGCCCATACCTCAATTACACCTATTACACGAAGAGGAAGAACAAGGATGAGGACAGCATCAACAGGTACGATAACGATGACACGCTGCCTTTTATCCCCCGCTGGACGCTGGCGTACGGCGTGACATTCAAACATGCTGGAATCGATTTGCTGGCGAACGCGAACGCGGTCCACATGGGCAGCATTCGCTCCGTGAACTACTTGACCTATGAGTACTTCACCAAGAGTTCTGAGTTCGTTACGCTTGATCTTGCGGTTGAGAAGGGACTCTTTGAGATAGGCACGGACGGGAAGTACGGAAAACTCAAGCTCAGGGTGGAGGCGAAGAATATCCTGGATTCCAAAAACGAGACCTACAGGGACTTCCCTGGCCCGGGCCGTAACTTTTACGTCGGGCTCAAGTGGGTGTACTAGCCTTATCACCCTACCCGGTTAGGACTCGCGCTCTTACGCACCGTATCGTCTTCTCCGCTTCAGATTCGCTCCCCCGCACCGTCCGCGGGGGGCGTTTCCTCCGTTCCGGGACTGAAACGCTCGTGCGCGGCTACGGGAACGCCGCGTGCCTGGGATATCCTCGGCTATCGGCTCTTGACGCGTCTTGGGAGAGTTGCCTCCGGGGCCCTTCGATCCCGTTTTCAGGGTCCCCTCCCCCTCCGTCCGGGACGTTCCGCCGGAATCGGAGTGCGTTCGGCTGGATAGGATGGCAGGATTGCTGTGCCCCGGACCCTCACCTTTTTCCGGCCTTAAGGAATGGCCGGTGAATTTTGATCCCGATCATGTTTCGCCGGTCCCGGACGGACCTTTTCCGTGTTCGGGAGACGGCCGGCAGGTCGGCCAGCAAGTCCCGGACCGTCTCCTGCCGTTTGGACGCCGGTGCCGTCCCGTTCCGGCCCGGTGAGCCTCCTTCCGGGACGGAACGGTTTCGGGCGGGGGTCGGCCCGCTGTATTTTTACCGGGGAAAGGGCTATCCTTTGTAGGGCCCCCCGACCGGTTCCGGGGCAAGCGAGGGAAGCAGAAATGAGTCTAAACGACACTCCCACCTCCAACAGGGTGCATATAGGCTTCTTCGGCAGGAGGAACGCCGGGAAGTCCAGTCTGGTGAACGCCGTGACCGACCAGGACCTCGCCGTGGTGTCCGAAGTGATGGGCACCACCACCGATCCGGTCTACAAGGCCATGGAGCTCCTGCCGCTGGGCCCCGTGGTGGTGATAGACACCCCGGGCCTGGACGATGTGGGCTACCTGGGCGAGAAGAGGGTCAAAAAGGCCCGCCAGGTGCTGAACAAAACGGACGTGGCGGTCCTGGTTGCGGACGCCAGGGCTGGGCTTGGTCCCGACGAAAGGGGCCTTCTGGAGCTTTTCGCGGAGAAGGGCATTCCCAGGGTGGTGGCCTACAACAAGTGCGATCTGCTCCCCAGCGTTCCCGAGGCCGGGCCCGGGGAGATCTACGTTTCCGCCGCGGAGCGCGTCGGCATAAGGGAGCTGAAGGAGACCCTGGCCAGGCTGAACGTCTCCCCGGAGGCCAGGCTCAGACTGGTGGGGGATCTCGTCTCGCCGTCGGATCTCGTCGTCCTGGTCATCCCCATCGACAAGGCGGCCCCCAAGGGGAGGCTCATCCTCCCCCAGCAGCAGACCATCCGGGACATACTGGAGGCCGACGCCTGCGCGGTGGTGGTGAAGGAATTCGAGCTCCGCGATCTGCTCGGCTCGCTCGCTAGAAAGCCTCGGCTGGTCGTGACCGACAGCCAGGTCTTCGCCAAGGTCTCGGCGGACGTGCCGGCGGACGTGCCGCTCACCTCGTTTTCCATCCTGTTCGCCCGCCAGAAGGGCATGCTGGACGCGGCAGCGAGGGGGGCGCTGGCCATAGACCGCCTTAAGGACGGCGATGTGGTGCTCATCTCCGAAGGCTGCACCCACCACCGCCAGTGCGACGACATAGGCACTGTGAAGCTTCCGCGCTGGATGCGCAACTACACGGGCAGAAAGCTCGAGTTCGCGTGGAGCACCGGGGGGGACTTCCCTGAAGAACTGTCCAGGTTCGCGCTCATAGTCCACTGCGGCGGATGCATGCTGAACGACCGCGAGATGCGTCACCGCCTGCGCCGGGCCCAGTCCGAGGGCGTCCACATCACCAACTTCGGGACCGCCATAGCCCAGATGCAGGGGATACTCAGAAGGAGCCTCGGGGTCTTTCCGCATCTCGCTCTGGAGTTCGACTGGCTGGAGGCGGAGGCAAGGGCCGCGGAAGACGCCGGGGGCAGGGACCTCGGGGCGGCTGCGGAGGGCTAGGGTGCGGACGGAGACCGACTCGCTGGGAACGCTGAAGATCCCGAAGAAGGCGCTCTACGGCATCCAGAGCCTGCGGGCCCGGAACAACTTCGCCCTCGGCGACTGCCGTACCGTGAACCTTAACCTCATACGGGCGATGGCCAAGGTCAAGAAGGCGGCGGCCCTGGTGCATGCGGAGCTCGATCCGGGGAGGGCCGCCGTCTTCAACGCGGTGGCCGGGGCGGCGGACGCGGTCATGGCGGGCGAGGCCGAAGGGATGTTCATAGTGCCCGCCCTCCAGGGCGGGGCCGGCACCTCCACCAACATGAACGTGAACGAGGTTCTGGCGAACCTGGCGCTGGCGGCCCTGGGCTTCGAGCCGGGGGACTACCGGAGGGTCCATCCGATAGACGACGTGAACCGCGGGCAGTCCACCAACGACGTCTACCCGACCGCCCTCAGGATAGCCGCCATAGATCTCCTCCGGGGCCTTTCCGAGGAGGCGGCCTCGCTCCAGGAGGCTCTGCAGCGCCGCGAGAACGAGCTCCAGGACATAGCCAAGCTGGGCCGCACCGAGCTCATGGACGCCGTGCCCGTGACGCTGGGGGGGGAGTTCGGAGCCTGGGCACAGGCCATCGCGAGGGACCGCTGGAGGCTCTACAAGATGGAGGAGAGGCTGAGGCAGGTGAACATCGGCGGGACGGCCGTGGGCCTCTCCCCGCTGTCCGAGCGGCGCTACCGCTTCGGCGTGATAGAAAGGCTCCGCGAGATCTGCGGGATTGGCCTTGCCGCGAGCGAGTACCCCATGGACGTCACCCAGAACAACGACGTCTTCTGCGAGGTCTCGGGGCTGCTGAAGGCCATGGCGGTTAACCTCGCGAAGATCGCGGGCGATCTGCGCCTCATGAACTCCGGGCCTGCAGGCGGGCTGGGCGAGATAAGGCTCGCCCCCCTCCAGATGGGGAGCACCTTCATGCCTGGCAAGGTGAACCCCGTCGTGCCGGAGCTTGCGCTTTCCGTATCCATGAAGGTCATGGCGAACGATCTGGCGGTTACGATCGCGGCCAGCCGGGGGGAGTTCGAGCTGAACGCCTTCCTGCCGGTCATAGCCGAGGCGCTCCTGGAGAGCCTGGAGATGCTGAGGGACACCTCGCGCATTTTCCGGACCAGATGCATTGATACGGTGGTCCCGGATCCGGAACGCTGCAGGGCCATCCTTGACGCGTCCATGGCCTTCGCCGCGGCGTACTGGCCCGTCCTCGGCTACGAGAAGGTAGCCGATATTGTGAAGCTGGCGGAAGGCGATCCCGTGAAGGCCCGCCAGGCCCTGGAGAAGGCCCTTGAGACGGAGCGGGGAAACGCGGGATGACCCGGAGCCGGAGGGGCTTTCGGGCGTACGAACGGTCCCGGCTTTTCCGCCGGTTCGTGTTGCCGGGTAATGACCGGGACCTCCGTGGGCGGCTGCCTCTCTGCAGGGTGTCGGACGTTTTAGGCGGAGAACGAGGCCTCGTTCAAAATTCGTTCAACTTCATGCAGGTGCAAACTGAATCTTACTGCATGTTTCCGCTCATCGCGGTCGGAAAGCCTGGATAACTCTGCTGACTTGTGAGATGCCTGGTAGCATGCTTCATCCTGTGGATTGCAATTTTTTCCGCGATGCGCAATGATCAGAGTTGCTTAAAACTTTTGACGTTAATGCTTTTCTCCAGAAATTTGACAATCGTTGTGAACGTGTAATGACATGTCGTTATCCAGACTTGGCTGTTTTCTGCAATGATTATTACTGGGATTTATCATTTCAACAATGATTAATACGTGTTGAACTTATTGCCAGCAAGTTTTCATAAATCATTGGTTAATATTTATTATCGCTATTAAATTTTAGCAATATTTCATATGTGATTATCTGTCATACCAGTTTGCCTCGCCTACCGAGAGCTTTGAATTTACATCGCAGTAATTGAAATTTTATAAATCATTGTCCTGTCTGCACGATCAATCATGAGATAGTTTCATTTTTCATTATTGGGTAAATTGGTTTTTTTTGACAGGTCTGACCATGAATTGACATATGTTGGCGATATTTACGGAGTTTTCATTTTTACGGGGAAAAGCAACGGTTAAACTGAATTTCTACAGAAGCTCCTGAGACGAACTGTGCTCAGCGTCTTTTCTGACGATTCGTATCTTTAAAGCATGATATTTTTCCCGCGTTGTATCTGAATCGGAAATCCGGATATTCCGGTTGAGGAAGTCAAATTGCCATTCTCCGATGATTATCAGATTCTTGCCTTTCCGGAGTGTTCTGGTTCTGAGCGGTATGGGCACTCCTTGCTCCCTCAACCGAAACTGGCATTCCGGGACCGACCCGCCCGGAGATTGCCGTCTTGTCGGAGCCGTCCTCCGTCTCAACGGCTTCACGTGCCTTCGAGGCCGCTCTCGCTGCGGCTGAAGGCTCCCTCCGGCACCTCGATACGCGGCCTTCGCCATATCTGCGGAACCGGACGATAACCCAACCTCAGGTGCGACGAACGCCCTCGGAATCGTCAGCCCCCCGCAGGACTTTCCCTCGCGGGCTTCCGTGTTACAATGACCGTTGCAGCCTTTCCGCCGCACTCCTCGTCCGGCGGAGCCAGGCACCTCGAGGAAGCCCCGCGGCCCCCCGCAGGCCGATGTCGGCCAAGGAACCTTCCGGCCCCGCCGGCCATCTGCGGGTTAATTTTCCGGATTCCGCGGTCCCCCCCGGACCTCCCGACCCCCGGCTTCCGGCTCCCGTCCGCTCCTCTCCTGCCGCCTCCAGAAAGGGCCCCATCCAATGGCCAGACTCCTTGCCACCGTCGTGGGCGTTGACCGAACGGGCATCGTCCATTCCGTCTCGAGCGTTCTCCTGGATCACGGCTGCGCCCTCTCGGAGGTGTCCCAGACGACCCTTCTGGGACAGTTCGCGGGACTCTTCTCCTTCTCCGCCCCCGAAGGCCTGAACAGCGAGGTGCTTGAGGCGGATCTGAACCGCGCCCTCGCGGGCATCGGAATGACCGCCTGGGTGACGCCCATTGGTGGCCCCGTCTCTGGCCCGCCGACGGACTCCGAGCCCTACGTGATGACCCTGACGGGACACGACAACCCCTCGCTTGTGCCCACGGTCACCGGGGCACTGGCCTCCTTCGACGCGAACATCGACAACCTCAGATCCGTGGCCCTGTCCCCGCCCGAGGGCGGCGCCTCCGTCCCCGGCCACGTGGTCCTGGTTCTCGAGATTGCCGTGCCTGCGGACGTGAACCAGAAGGCCTTCCGGCAGTCCCTCTCCCTCGCCGCGGAGGAGCTGGGCATAGAGATAAGCCTCCAGCACCGCGACATTTTCGAGGCAATCCACCGGCTGTAGGGGTGCATGTCCCTAATGGCCCAATATCTCCCAGGCGGCGGTTCGTCTGGAGGGGGGGAGGCGGGACGCCCGCCGGTCACAGTGAACTGCCGGGTTAGGACGGGGGCCCGGCCCGCTGCCTGCAGGGCGGCCGCCGTCAGGCCTTCGGTTCGGAGGGCGTCCCGTTCCGGGGCGGCCTGATGCGCGCACGGCGGCGGCCGCCGCGTCCCCCTGCGGGGGGCCGTCATCTGCTGTCACGCGTCCGCCCCCCCGGTTCCGGCAGTACCCTGGTTCGCGCGCCTGGGCGTCCCGCCCGGCACTTCCCGTTCCCTCGTCCCGGCCTTTTTCCGTTCCCTCGTCTCCGTCGGCTCCGCCCCGGCCCGGCCGTTGGGGACCGGGATGTCCGATGGCAGGCACGGTCGGGGCGAGCTGACTTAACAATGATTTGACAAGAAGGGGGTGTCTCATGTACATGCTATTTGGCAAGACACGGGAACGGTCAGCACCCTGAACCTGAGCCGGAAACGGCAGGGCAGGGGATGCCGGTCCCCCTTTCCGCTGCCCGACCTCCGCTCCCGGACGGCAGATCCGTCCCTTTCCCGTCTCGCTTTCCCTCCCCGTCCCGCCCGATTCCGGCCTCTCCGCCCGAGAGCGGGCCGGCCGGTCGCACCCACCCCTTTCCGGAGAGCCTCCGGTCGTTTCCGGCCCGCGCGGAGCCTGTAACCCCATGTGCGTTCAGGACGTTCTCAGCAACATCGTAACGGAGCCGGCCGCCGTCTCCGCCCTGGCGGACATATACGCGGCCGCGGCCCCCGGGGCCCTCAGGTGGGACATGTCCGTGCCCTTCCAGGTGACCTTGGCGGACGAGGACGGGCTGGTGGAGGACTGCGGGCTGGCCGGGCTGTACCTGGACGGGTGCCGCTTCGAGAAGCCCCTCAGGATATCCTCCTGCCCCGAGCTCCGGGAGCTCTCGCTTTCCGGCTGCGGTCTGGGGGAGCTGCGGCTGGGTGAGCTCCCCGAGCTCCGCGAGCTCTTCCTGAACAACAACCGCCTGAGGGATCTGGGCTTCCTGGAGGGGCTCCCCAGGCTCCGGAAGCTGGGGCTCAACTACAACTCCGGGGCGGAGCTTTCCCCCGTCTCGCTCCTCTCCCAGCTGGAGGACCTGAGGCTGGCCAACCTCGGCCTGGAGAGGCTCGAGCTCCTCTCCGCGCTCTCGAACCTGAAGGAGCTCCAGCTGGCCTTCAACTCGGTGGAGGATCTGGGTCCCCTCTCGGAGCTGGTGAAGCTGGAGTCCCTCCAGCTGTTCAACAACCGGATATCGGATCTCACGCCGCTCGCGGGCCTTTCCAGGATCAGATCGCTCAACCTCATGAACAACCTGGTATCGGATCTGGGCCCGCTCTCCTCCCTTCTCTGCATGGAGGAGCTGGTCCTGGCCGGGAACTCGCTCACCCACGGGTCGCTCGCGGCCCTGAACCAGCTAAAGGCCCTGAAGAAGCTCGATCTCCAGAACAGCCGCGCCAAGGTCTTCCCCGGGGCCGAGGGGTTCGGCGGCACCGCCGCCCCCCTGGCCGTGTCCGGGCCGGATCTGACCCCGCTCGCCTCCATGATCCGGCTGGAGTACCTGAACCTCACCGAGAGCCAGGTGGACGACATAGCTCCCCTGGCCGGCCTGGAGGGACTCCTGGAGCTCCGCCTGGACAGGAACCTCATCTCCGATATCACGCCTCTGAAGAACCTCCGCAGGCTTCGGGCGCTCAGCCTCAAGAGCAATTCCGTGGAGGACGGCACCGAGACCTTCTCCGGGATGAGGGAGCTGAAGGAGCTCTGCCTGGACGGGAACTCCTTAAGCTCGCTTGCCGGGCTTGAGGGCCTCCATTCCCTGGAGCGGCTGTCGCTCAAGCACAACCGGGTCTCGGACATCGGGCCGGTGAGCAGCCTGAGGAACCTGAAGCGCCTGGAGCTCAGGGCGAACGAGATTGCCGATCTGTCCCCCCTGAAGGGGCTGACTCTCATCCGCGTCCTGGATCTGGAGGACAACCGCGCGACGGACGCCGAACCCCTGGCCGGCTTCCTGGTCCTCCTTGAACTGAACCTCGCCCACAACCGCATAAGCGATCTGGCCCCCCTGGCCGGCCTCACCAGGCTGAGGGGGCTGAACCTCTCGGGCAACGGAGCCACCGATCTGTCGCCTCTCGCGGGCATGCGGATGCTCGAGCGCCTGAACCTGGACCAGAACCGGGCCCTGAGCCTGGAGCCCCTCCGCGGAATGGAAAGCCTGGCCATACTGTCCCTGGATTCCAACGGCATTTCCGATCTCTCCCCCCTTTCCGGGCTCTCGTCGCTGACCCATCTTTTCATCCCCAACAACTCGGCGACCGATCTCTCGCCCCTGGCGGGCCTTTCCAGCCTCGTCAGTCTTGATCTGGACTGCAACAGGCCGTCCGATCTTAGGCCTCTCTCCGGGCTCGTTAACCTGAGGGATCTGCATCTTAATTCCTCGGACGTATCCGAGCTCGGCCCCCTCTCCGGACTCCGCAACCTGGAGCACCTGAACGTCTGCAACAACGGCCTCTCGGATCTCTCTCCCCTGGCGGGGCTGACCAGCCTCATACTGCTCCGTGCCGATCGCAACCTCGTGAGCGATCTGCGCTTCGCCTCGTCCCTCACCCGCCTGGAGAACCTGTCGCTGAAGTTCAACCGCGTCCGGAGCTTCGAGCCCCTGGCGGGGCTGGCGCGGCTCATGTACCTCTGGCTCGACTCCGGCCAGGTGAGCGACCGCCGCGCCCTTGAGGAGATGCTCCCGAGGGTGAGGGTACTCTTCGACTACATCTGAGATGCGCAGGCGTCCGGTCGCCGGCACGGCTGGGGAACGTGCCCCGTGCGGAGCGGCTCCGCTTCCCCGGCGGTTTCCGCCTCCGGGACCTGCGCGGGGCCTCGGTCCGGCTTCTTCGTCCGCCATTCCCTTGGCCGGCACGCCTACAGCCTGGAATTCCCGTCGCCGGCTGCCGAAGGCTCGGTTGAATTTGTACGGACGTGTTTCTGCGGGCTCCCACCGCGTGTTCGGCAGCCCCTGACGCTTCCGGCTCACGGTGACCGCCGGAAACGGATCCGCAACGTCCGGGGCGAGGCTCCCGCCGGTACCGGGCGCTGATGCGGAGCCGCGCCCTGCCGGGGAGGCGGGCTCCTCCCGCTCCCATCGTCAGAAATGCATGCGGGAAAGGGAACGGACGGCGCCTGCGGGGAAGGGCGGGCCGGGAGGCCGGCGGCTCCGGGAACTCGGGGTTCCGGAACTGCGGGGGACGGGCCGCTGGCCTGCCCGGGCTTTCCCGCAGTCACGGCCTCCTGTAAGGAAGGGGAGGGCGGACGCCGGATCATGCCCGGTTATGGGCAGTGGCTCCGGCATGAGGCACGGGAACTGGCCGGGTCCGAATCCTGCCTACCCCCCGCCTCCATGACGAAGCCGGGAAGCCCTTGACGTTCGGCGACCCTGGAGCCGGGCCGGGGTCGCGGGCCTCTACGGAACTTGGGGGTTCCGTGAAAGGGACTGCCGGCGGACGGCCCTTTTTGACTGTCAGCCCGTCTCCCGCCTATAATGCGGGAATTCGCCCACGAGACCCTTCGGCGGCGACCGCGCCGCCACGGGAGGATCAAGCATGCCGACGGAAACGCGGCCGCAGGTAAGGGGCGGGGCCCCGGTCCCCCGTCTCGACCGCCTCAAGGCCTCCGCCATCAGGCTCTTCTCTGAGAGGGGCTACGAAGGGGCGCACATCTCCGAGATAGCAAGGACGGCAGGGGTCCGGAAGTCCTCGGTCTACGCGCACTGCAGGAGCAAGGACGAGCTCTTCCTGGCCCTCGTCAGGGAGACGGCGGAGCTGGAGCTGGAGACGGTCCGGGACCGTCTGGACGAGGGGGGGATTCTTTCCGGGCTCAAGGCCTACCTGGAAGAGCTCCCTGTGAGGATGAGGGAGGACCCGCCGATGCTGTCCTTTCTCCTCAGATCCCTCTACACTCCCCCTCCGGAGCTCAAGGCCGTCGTGCTTCTCGTCTGCGACAGGCTCTTCGGCAGGGCAAAGGCCCTCTTCGCCATGTGTCTGGCCGACGGGGGCGTCCCCCCCCACGGCATCCGCCGCGCTGTCGAAGCCTGTAGCGCCGTGGTGGACGGCCTGCACGTGGCCTGCATGTACTGCCCGCAGAACCTGCAGATCCGAATGGAGTCGTCCTGGACAATGCTTGAGAGCTACATCAACAGCTTCTAGGCGGCTCATTGGGATTCCTCCGGGAACCGCGTTCTCGCGCGGGCCGCTCTGCCGGTCCCGCCGTTTGGTTTGGCCGCCTGCCCGTGTCATCTTCCGGGAGGAACCGGTTTTTTTCTTTCTGGAGGCGTTCGGGTCCTCTTCAGAGAGGAACCGCGGTGTTCTTTCCGGAGGCGTTCGATTTCTCTTCAGAGAGCCTTCCCGGTTTTCTTTTGGGAGGTGCCTCCTTCACGGGCCGGGCCGGAACCCGAACTCCCCGGGCGGTCATCGGAATGTGGGAACTCCGCTCTTCGTGTCCATGAACATCGGCGTGTCAGCCGGGCGCCGACGGGCGCATACCGAATTTCCGCAAGCACTGCCTATTCGGTCGAGTTTTCCGGGGCGATTTCCGGCGGAGGGACCAGGGCGGCTCCGCCCTCGCTGTGACGGAGCGATGCCGCCCGCCTCGGCGCGCGTGGCCCGGTTCTCCCGCCCCGGTCCGGGAGGGACCTTTCTCCCGCCCCGGTCCGGGAGGGACCTTTCCGGAATTTTCCGGGTGCAGCCAGTTTCCGCGAAAGCTGCCGCAGATCTGGGCCAGCGCCGGTTCGCCCGGCGGGGCCACTTCGGCTCAGCGGCGGCGAAGCGCCGTCCGCGCGTTGCCTGCCGGGACGCGCATCGTCCCCGAAGAAATTTTGGGAGCCGCCGCTCACCGGGAACCGTAACGGTTCCCGGGGGGAACCCGTCGCTGCCCGCTCGGCGCGCTTTCCGGACGCGGGGCGTCGCGGTGAAATTCTTTGACAAATGTACCGGTTCCGGTATACTGGAAAAAACAGACAGACGCCGCCGGGCAGGCCATGTGCCGGTCGGGGCGCGGAAGAGGTGTCGGCGGGCTGGCATGCCGTTGCCGGAACCCGGAGTCCTCCTGCGGATTCTGCCGGAACCGTCCGGGTCAATCCTGATCCCGCAGGGTAAATCCGGATCCGTCAGGCTCAATCCGTAACCGCCGGGATTCCGCAGATGCCGGTCGAGGTCCGCCTTCTGCGGTCGCGTCTGCCGGGAGGCCGTCATGGAATCGCGGACTGCACGCGCCGTAAAGCTTAAGCACCCGCCCCTGGGACTCTGGAGGAGCGCCGAGGCGCCGCCCGGCGCCAGGCAGTTTTCCCGGCGGACCGAGTTCAGGCCGATGGGGGCCTGCTCCATGACCCTGGTGGAGATGGCCTTCACGCGGGGCGTCCCCTGCTCCTTCTCCACGGGGACAGTGCACTGCGGAGGGGCCATAAGGGGCTTCGGTCTGGCCAGGCCGCCCTTTGAGGCGCCCGGGGGCGTCATGGGCAACGTGAGGCTCGTCTCCTCCGGCAACAGGCACTGCGAGGAGGGCCGGGCCGCCGTCGAGGAGCTCCGGCGCCTGGGCGCCAGCGCCGAGAGACTCGAGCTCTTCTCCGAGGGGGAGGGCTTCAAGAAGAGTCCCGAACTTCTCAGCGGGTCCTTCGGTGACATGCCGCGTCTCCCGCCGAACGACGGCTGCGTCAACATGGCCCCGCTTTCCGCCATGAGCGATTCCCCCGAAGTGGTCGTCTTCCTGGCCGACCCCCAGCAGCTCTCGGCCCTGACAATCCTTGCCGGCTACGCACGAAGCGGATTCGAGCACGTCACCGTGCCCTTCTGCGCAGCCTGCATGTCGATAGCGGTCTTCCCCCTGGCCGAGTGCGGGAAGGCGTCGCCCAGGGCCGTGGTGGGTCTGACGGACGTCCACGCGAGGAAGGTGATGCGTAGGCTGGTGGGCCGCGAGTACCTTTCCTTCTCCGTGCCGTGGGAGATGTTCCTGGAGATGGAGGGGAGCGTCGGGGGGAGCTTCCTGGAGCGCCGCGTCTGGGCGAGCATCGCCTGACGCCCGCCCTCCGGCGTCGGGCCCCGATCCGCCCCCTCGGCGTGCCGCCGGACCCCGACCGCCCGGCGACCGGGGGCGGATCCGCATGAGGCGAGCCTCCGGGAGTCACCTGGCCGGGCACTGCGGCGCGTCCTCCGTCGCCCCTCCGCGCGGCGGTCCCGGACCCGAAACCGGTGGAGTTGACAGCGCGGCTCCGCTTGGCTATATTGCGATTGCCTACCGGTCGGCCGGTAGCCTGGCGTCCGGAGGACTCGGGGTGCACCGGGGAGCGGCTGCCGAAGGCCGTCCCCTGGCCACGGAGGTGAAGTCTTGGCCCTGGAAATGCCCGCCTACGCCGACCCGCCCGAGCCTCTGCCGGTTTTCACCAGGCTCCACGCCTCCGCCCTGCGCCTCTTCGCGTCCAAGGGCTACGACGGGGCCCACGTCTCCGACATAGCGAGAGGGGCCGGCATCCGCAAGTCCTCGGTCTACGCCCACTGCCAGAGCAAGGAGGACCTCTTCATGGGTCTCCTCAGGCGGGTCATGGACCGGGAGCTCCGGATAATGTGCGCCATGCTCATAGAGAACGGGATCCTGGGAGGGCTCAGGCGCTACTTCGTGACCCTGAAGGACCGTCTTGAGGAGGACCCGCCCTGCTACAGGTTCCTGCTCCGGAGCGTGTACACCCCCCCCCTGGAGATGAGCCGGGCCGTGTTCAGCCTCGGCATGGAGTTCTTCCCCGACCTGACCGAACTCTTCAGGAAGGCCCTGGAGGACCGCGGCGTCCGGCCCGATCGCCTCGACCAGCTCGCGGAGGCGACCCTGGGCGTCATGGACAGCGTCCACGTGGCCAGCCTGTACTGTCCGCAGGCCTTCGACAGGCGCCTGGACGCGGTCTGGACCATGTACGAGAGGCACCTGATCGACTCCTGATTTCCGGCCCCGGCCCCGCTTTACGGGCATCCGGCCCCGCCGGGGGCGGCGGCGCGTCCGGAGCTTCCCCGTCCGCCTGACCCCGCATCGGCCGGTCCTCAGGCTCCCTGCGGCCGGGGGCAGTCGCCTCGCGCCTGCCGTTCGAATGGCGCTCTCCGGGCCGTCGACGCTTCGGTCGTGTTCCGGGCTTGCATGGCCCGCCGCGCTTCTGCCCGCCGGACGCCGTTTTCCGGACGGACGCGCCCGGACTGGTTTCAGCCGCACTGCGAACATCGGCAAGGCCTCCCGGGACGGCGGGCGCACGGCGCTCCCGGGTGACACGTTACCCGCACGGACGCGGCTCGCGAAGCGGAAAGGGAGACGCGATGCAGTCAGTGATAGCCGATCGCCTGAAGCTCAGGCATCCGCCCCTGGGCATCTTCCGGAGCCGGGAACCGTTTCCGGGGGCAAGGAGCTACGCGCCGAGGACTTCCTTCAGGGCGGGTAGGGCTGCGCCATGCTCCTCGTTGCCCGCGCTTTCACCGACGGGAGGCCGGCCATGTTCTCCACCCGGTCCGTGAGGTGCCCCGCCACGGCCGCCGCTTTCGGGCTGGAGGAGCCTGAGTGGAGATGGCCCGGCGGCTACGAGGGGACCCTCAGGCTCCTCTCTTCCGGGAACTGCGGTTCTGAGGAGGGAAGCGCGGCGCTGGAAGAGCTCAAGGCCACGGGGGCGTCGGGGGCGGTGCTGGACGAGTTCCGCAACGGGGAGGGCTTCAAGAAGGAGCCTGGCCTCGTGGCGGAATGGTTCGCGTCAATGCCGAGCTTGCCAGTCATGCCCTACGCGGTCCTCATGCCTCTCTCCGACATGGACGTCCCTCCGGAGGCAGTCGTGGTCCTTGCCGACTGCCTCCAGCTAGCGGCCCTCACGACGCTTGCCAATTTTGCCCGCAGCGGGGACGGCAGGGTGCTCATCCCGCATGCCGCGGCATGCATGTCCGTGGGCCTCTACCCCCTGGCCGAATCTCTTTCCGCGGTGCCGAGGGCGGTGGTGGGGATGCTTGACATCTCATGCAGGTCCACCATGTGGAGGGTCCTGGGCCGCGATCTACTGAGCTTCTCCATGCCGTGGTCCCTGTTTTGCGAGATGGAATCCAATGCCGATGCGAGCTTCATGTCCAGGAACCTCTGGAGGGGCATCGGCCGCAAGGCCGCGCCGCCGTCCAGTGCGTAGGGGTCATCGCCTCCAGCCGGGAACGTCCGCTCCTTCAGCCGGGAACGTCCGCTCCTTCAGCCGGGACCGTATAGCTCTGGTGCCTGATCGCAGAAGTTCTAGGGTCTATCCTTGAGCTGGCCTCCCTTCACCTCCAGCTTCTTCCAGCGGTACCTCTTATGCAGCTGTACTCCTTATGATTTTCGCTGTGGACATTTACGAAAGTTGCGACGGCATCGACCATGCCCCGTACGGATGTGAAATTTCCCCTCTTCAGTACCGGTCGCGTGAGCCTGCCGAAGAATATCTCAGCCGTGTTGAGCCGGCTTGCGGAGGTCGGCGTATGGTGGAAGGTGACGTTCCTGCGGGCCTCGAGCCACTCGTCCCACCCGTAGCGGACACGGCGGCTGTCCAGTACGGTCTGAATCTTTAAGCCAATTGCCGGGGTCGTTTGCGCCGGGAATCGGCGGGATCAGGTAGTTCTGGCAATCCGCAAACTCGATCTGGCGCTTCCTGCCGCACATTTTGTTTGTAATACGCTATCCCGTTCTTTGATTTCCAGCCCGGCGAACATGGTGAGGACTCAGCGGCGCTTGCTGGCGCTGGCCTGGCCCCTCACGATGCCCCCCTTTCCGTCCCCGACGGGGCGGCTCGCCCTCAAGATGGCCTGCATGCGGCCTTCTCGCCAATGCAGATGACCAGGTAGTTCGGGGGAGGACCCGTGTTTACAGCTTCACGATGTCCGCCAGCTTCTCCGCAAGCCTTGGGTACTTGCTCGGGCACCAGCCCCGAAACCTGTAGAGCTTCATGCTGTCGGCACGCGTTATCCTCCACGCGATGTCCTCGGGCACTCCCGGAACTTCCGCCCCCGTCCCGTTGATACGACGGGAGGACCTGTCAGTTCGATCTTTCTCCAATGCATCCAAGATTGTAGGCTTTCAACGCGTCATGTTCGTAAGTCACGGTCCTGCCAAAACGCGGGTCATCCTTCAGCCAGTCCAGGCCGTGCTCCATGAACCGTCTCCTCCACTTCCTGACCGTGTTGACGCGCATGCGGAGGTCCTGCGCGATCTCGCCAGAGTTATGGCCGCAGTTCCCATCAGAACTATCTTGTGACGCACGAAGTCTCGATACGGAATTTTCAGACACCTAAGCGCCGCAGGCAGGGTGACGGTAATTTCTGCGGCGATAATGCTTGAGGCGACAGCTCGGGACATGCTTTCTCCTTCCGAACCTTCCTTACTCCCCTTTGCCTCAACTTGCAAATAATTAGGTAAAATTATGCATAATTATAAAAATTAATTCTTTTGCTGATGTACACTTGCCGGTTTCGATGTCGCCATAAAGTACGGCATGGACCAGTGCCAGCCGCGACGGCTCGGTCCTGGCAGACCGGGCCGGTCCGGACAGGAGAACCGCCATGGACCGGAACGCCTGCCGCCCCTTAAGCCGCCGCGGCCTCGCACGGCGCAAACGCCGAGCGGGATGCTCCAAACGCACGAGGTAGATGAGGTGGAACGGACACTCGGGCAGGAACACCCCGACGCGCTGCCCTCAAAAAACGATCTGGCCATTGTCCTGCGCGGTCTCGGGGACTACGCCGCAGCCCGGGAGCTGGACGCCCAGCTCCTCGGGGCGAGGGAGAGGACCCTGGAGCCGGATCATCCTCTGGCATCGCTCACGAAAAACAACCTTGCGGACTGTCTGGACTAACTGGGAGCTCACGCTTCGGCAAGGGGAAATGCACGCGCAGTTCCTGCAGTCGCGGGAACGCTTCCTGGGCACTGATCATTGTAAAATCCTGAACTCCAAAAAAAACCTTGCCGGGGTTCTTGAGAATCTCGGGGACCGCGCCGCCAGGGATCTCCTTCTGGAGGCCCTGGAGGTTGCCGCGAGGAACTTCGGGGCCGACCACCCGTTGACCGTGGAGATCGCCTCCGCCCTGGGAAGAGCGTGAGGCAGTCTCGAAGTCGCCGGGGGCGGCGGCTTGCCTGACGGACCTTTCCTCCCGGGGTGTCCATGAGGAAGCTCCCGGGCCGCGATCTTCTGGACTTCGCAGTGCCGCGGGCATCGTCCGTGGAGATGGAGCCGGCAGCCGACGGGAGCTTCCTCTCCCGTCCCGGCGAGCCTGGCTCGGCACAGCTGAGCGGCAGCGGACCGCCGCGACCGTATCCAGGGCACTGCGGGCGGGGGTGCTCGGGAGTCTGCGGAGCCATTGAGGCTTGGATCTTAGGGTTATCCGCGGATGATTCGGCACTCCAGGTTTCCAGGCGCACCGTCCGGGGGGTGCCGGGCGGGCGGGGCTTCCCGGAGCGTTCCGGCAGACTGGCGGTTTGGTATCCGGCTGTCCCGGGAGGCCCGGCAACGGGAGGCGCGGCGGTCTGAAGGTTCCGAAAAGGGGACGGGCAAGGCGGGCCGTCCAGGACGTACCGCGTCCCCGGGCGGTGCCGACAGAAATAACGGCGTCGGTCCGTTCCGCATTCCGTACGCCCCGTTCCGGGGCAGGGATTCCGGTTCCCGGATCTCCCGGCCGGCCTTCACGCGGGCGCGGACGCCCGGAAGACGCTTTTCGGGTTTCCGCTTTTCCGCCTCCGTCCGCCTCCCGCGGCCGTCCCCGCTCCCTCTCCAGGTCAGGGTTCTTCCCCCCACGCCGAAATTCAGAGGACGCATCCCCGTTCTCCCCCGACACGGGCTCTCGGGACCGAATCCCGCGGAAAACTGCCAGCTGCCCGGGCGCGGGACTGCCGGCATCGGGGCCTGCCGCCCTGCGGCCAGGGTTGGCTGCCGCCGGTGCCGACTGCTTGGATGTTGACAGGCGTAATGCCGTTGCTCTATAATTCTGTGATCTCCCACCGGCCCATGCCGGCACGGGCGGCCCCGGCCCCCCCCTCGCCGACGGCGACCCCGGATGCCCTTTCCGGCG
>JAISEQ010000240.1 GCA_031264045.1 Deltaproteobacteria bacterium | reverse complement strand
TTCTATATATTGTAGTATTATCCGACAAACAAAATTAGAAATCCCGCCAAAAATCCATTTTTCAGTGGCAACTATATAATGAAATTGCCGTTGCGTTTCTCATTTCCAAAAATCATAATGAAAAATAGTTTTTTAGCTTGCAATATTGAATATTGTCCAAAATTTTAAAACTTTCCATATGTGACTCTCTCTCCCGGACCTGACGATTAGACAAGCCATTGATATACCGTAGACAAGCTATTCTCAAGCTACCAAAAGCATTTTACGCAGACCAAAGTTGAGGTGCCCAAGACTGGCAAGGTAACGGCATTTCGGGAGAACTGTCAGCCCGGAACAGTTTAATCATGTTTAATCCGTTTCTGAGGGATCCATTCGCCCCGTGAGTGTTTTCGTGCCCCGCTCATCACTCTGCCGTTAGCGATTCAGGAAATCTTCTGGCATTATCCGGCACGGGAGCTCGGCGGTCGGAAACCGATGCACCACACCTCTGGACCCTTGCGCCTGACCTTTAACGCTGAAACACACGGCGAGCGAAAACGACAGAAACAATGATTTCAGATATCGCAAATAACCAGCAAGTTGTGTTCATGTCGGTAATTTTTTGTGGAACGTATTTAAAGATAGGTTCGCAAGAGCTACTGTTTCAACAATAATAATGACACCCTTCCACGTTACGGAGATGTTCAACGACCGCTTCGTTTCCTCGAGGGTAAGGCCCTGCCACTCCGCGTGAACGGATTCGTTTCAGGAGCAACCCTCCTACCCGCACCCGTTCCTTCGGTCTAAAAACGCCCTCAGCCCGCATCGCCTCCCTCCGACCCTCTCCGCTTCCCCCGACCGCCCCGACCACCTCCGTGCCGTCCGCCTCCCCCCTCTCCGCCTCCTCCGACCGCCCCGACCACCTCCGCCCTCTCCGCCTCCTACGACCGCCCCGACCACCTCCGCCTCCTCCGACCACCTCCGCGCCGTCCGCCTCCTCCGACCGCCCCGACCACCTCCGCCCTCTCCGCCTCCTTCGAACGCCCCCCTGACCTCGCCTTGCCCCAATCATCAGGGCCATGACCATGCATGGCTGTCAGATCGCGCTCATCCGCTCTTCCGACCTGCCCCGCCCCCCGAACTCCCTTGACGGGCGGCAATACAGTGCTTATTTTTCTTACGAACCGGTACGGTCGGGCCAGGCCGACCCTGCCGAAGGCCAATGACCCCTGCCAGATCGGGCCGCATCAGGCGAGCCGGAACCAGCCTGAACTGGGCGAACCCGCCTGCAACTTCGGCACGAGCACCCCCCCCGGGGCGTTTGACGCCCCCCCCGCTTACGTGTATCATCTTATGCTGGCAGGTAATGCGGCATCGCCCCCTTCCGCGCCTAACCCCTGGTTTTCCGGACTACCCCGCCTGGGCGCTCCGGGGAGCCTTTTTTTTCCCCCGCACCCCGCCGCCGCTCACTCCAGACGCCACGTCCCGGCAGAAAGCCTTACCGACTGAAACTATGAAAAGAGATCCTTGGCTCATACCCGACCAGGAGGTCCCTGGGGCGGGCAGGACCGTCTCGCTCCTCCACACGCGTCCCGGGGGATGGGAGATCCATTCCACCGAGGCCGGCGGCAGGATCCTCGTCGCCAAGGCCGGGCTCATGGACCGCTGGAGCTCGTGCGGCCTGGTTGAGCCGGACTCCGTCCTTCAGCTCGCTTCCGGCGACGTCCGCCTCAAGTACTTCGCGAGCCCCCCCAGGGCCCGCCTGGCCCCGCTCCTCTCCCGCGAGCTTCCGCGCACCCACGGCGTGGCCTCGGCCCTCGCCTCTGCCTTCCGCAAGTCGAGGAAGCTCGATCCGGAGACCAGTTTCGCCAAGGCCCTGTACTCGGAGCACTTCGGCAGCGTGCTCCCGGTCCCCAGAACCCCCCCCGACCGCAGGGACGACGAGCTCGATTTCGGAACCTGGCTCTGCGAGGGCCTGGGGGTCTCGACCAAGTCCTTCACCCAGCTCTCCTGCCTGGTGGACTACATGTCCGCAGACCAGCTGGCCAAGGTCCTCCGCATGGCCGGCTTCGACGTCCCCGAGAGCCGCCGCGCCCAGGGGAGCCAGGGTCGCTCCTCCTCCGGCGACCGCCCTCGGGGCGGCCGCGACGACCGGGACGACAGGGACGGCCGGAACGTCAGGAACGGGAGAGATGACAGGGACGCGAGGGACGGACGGGAGGGCCGCGGATACCGCGACGGACGGGACTCCCGAGATTCCAAGGACTCCCGCGGGAGGCGCGACGGCGACTCCGGCCTCCCCGAAAGCCTGCGCTGGGCCGGGGAAGAGGACAGATCCCGCCGGGACGAGAAGTCCCGGCGCGGCGGCGTCAAGAGGGATCCCCTCCCCCGCCGGGCCTACGGCCCGGAGGAGGACAAGATCTTCAAGCTGCCCGGCCGCCGGGAGCTCCAGAAGTTCTTCAACGACCACATCGTCGAAATCATCCTCTCGCCGGACAAGTACAAGAAGTTGGGGGTAGACTTTCCTGCGGCCACCATCCTCCACGGGCCTCCGGGCTGCGGCAAGACCTACGCGGTGGACCGCCTGGTGGAGTTCATCGAGTGGCCCGTGAACTACATAAACTCCTCCTCCGTGGCGAGCCCCTTCATCCACGACACCTCCAAGAAGATCTCCCAGGTCTTCGACAAGGCCATCAAGAACGCCCCATCGATACTCGTCATAGACGAGATGGAGGCCTACCTTTCCAGCCGGCACATGGCCAACGTCCACCAGCACCAGGTGGAGGAGGTCGGGGAGTTCCTGCGGCGCATCCCCGACGCCCTGGACAAGAAGGTCCTCATCATCGCCATGACCAACATGATTGACACCATCGACGGCGCCATCCTCCGCCAGGGCCGCTTCGACTACAAGATAAAAATCGAGCTCCCGGACGCCGAGGAGGTGAAGGAGCTGATGGATCACCTGATGAGCTCCCGTGCCGCCGAGAAGGACCTGGATCTGGCCCCGGCCATAACCGCCCTCACCAAGAAGCCGCTCTCCGACGCGGCCTTCGTGATGCGGGAGGCGGCAAGGCTCGCTGCCAGGGCCGGCCGCGAGGCCATCGACAACGCGAGCCTCGCCCAGGCCCTCAAGAACATCCCCCCCGCCAAGTCCAAAAAGGACATCGGCTTCGTGGGCGGCTGAGACGGCGCACCTGCCCCGCCGGAGTCGCGGCTCCGGAATCCGGCCGACCGTGTGACCCCACACGCCCGGGACCGCAGCAGACCGGGACCTCACCCTCCCCTGACGCAACAGACCCCGCGACCGAGTGGGTGAGGGCATGTCACGGCAGTCTCCGAGAGCGGCTCACGGACCTCTCCTCCGCCGTCACAGAAACCTGTCCCGACGGCAATCGCTCAGACGCATCGAACGAAAGCTGTTACTGCGTCCCGCCAGCCGTCCCGAGGAAAGCGGCATCCCTGGTCGGGCACCTCGAGATTCACGGCCTGCCACAGCCCGGACCCCGAAGAAACGGGGAGGGGACCAGTGCTGTCGCCCGTCGCGAGAGAGCCGGGTGCCCGCCTGAGGCAATTACGAGCCTGCGATGCCGAGGGACCCGTCCTGTCAGGGCAGAACAGTACCTCATCACGACCGCTCCTGGTCCCGCGATGTTCTCGATCAGCTCATCGGCAACGGTCTTTCGCCTTTTGCCGTCTCCGAGCCCAGCCGAAGACAGTCCGATTAGTCCTTATGCCTGTCCGGCTTGACCATATTTCCACCGGGTAGAGCTTTCAGCTTCTTCGGCTTGCGATCTGGAGGCGGGGATAACGGTGCGGATGCGCACGTACGCCGAGATCCCGGTGTCGTGGGGGAAACCGTAAAGATGACGATTTACGGAGATACAGTAAAGCTTCCTTCGGAGAAACGAAGGAGATATGCAGGGACGGAGGAAGGTTTTCTGCGGAGAGGCGAAGGAGATATGCGGGGACGGAGGAGATATGCGGGGACGTAGGAAAATTTCCTGCGGGCAGGCGAAAGCGAGATACGGAGGACGCGGGAAGGCTTCCGGCGGAGAAGGCGGGCAGGGGTAAGGGCCAGAGCGGATGAGGGAAGAAGGCCAAACCCGGAACAGGGTAAAGGATTGACGGCAACAGACAGACGCCCACAACGGATAGCTTTATTCGAAAAGGTCAAGAACGGAAGACTGCAAAGTACTTTCGGGAAACAGCTGATCCTGTCGTGCATGTGCGGGACCGGGGCGCGGTTAACAGACGGCGTCAACTCATTCGGACTTGACATCGGTGTGGGTGACAACTGTAACCGTTGGCGGAAGGAACGGAAAAGCGGCCCGGTCAACGTCTGAAAACGCTGCCCGGGCCACTTCTCTGAAACTGGGTGGCTATGACTGACCGATCAATGCATGCTCCCGATCAAGGGTTCCTCCCGATATAAACATGATCCCGATCAAGGCATGTTCCAGCTCAGATGTTGCTTGAGTCTAGAAGGTGTAGTTGACCTTCATGGCTCCCTGGATACCGTCGCGCTTTCCGCCGGAGCCCTGCAGACCTACCTCGAAAGTCAGGGGCACGGCGGCGGAGGTCATGGAAAGTCCCAGCTCGCCGATGCCGGTGTTGCCCTCAAGGGATACTTTGGGCAGGCGGGTGTCCCCGATTGTAATCCGGGACTCGCCATCGAATTCCCTCTCGAAATAGCCTCCGACGAAGGGCCTGACAGACTCGGTCAGGCCGATGTTCACCCTGGCGCCCGCCCGGAACCTGACGGACGTGACAGGGCTCAGGTAAACATGCTCGCCCAGGAAGCTCATCTCGTGGCCGTTTTGGCGGGTGTAGAACAGCTTGCCGGAAAAATCCATGGAACCGTCATGCTCGAATGCCTGGAAGTTCAGGATGTAGCCGCCCCCGGCGTGGAGTCCATAGTACCTGGAATGGAGATTGAGAGTTGCGTTGGCCCCTTCGGTAATCCCGTAGTCCCTGGAGTTGAAGTCGCTCTTGCTCCTGCCCAGACGGGCCGATGCCTCGACGTAGGGCCTGCTCTTGTCGGACCCGCCGATCTCGAAGCGTCCGAGGATGCCGCCCCCCAAGTAGGTCACATCGCCGTTCCCGTTCACCGAGGGGGAGTCGGCGAAGGAGTTGAACGAGTCGAACTCGCCACGTCCGAACTCCAGGAAGAGCCCCGCGAGCGCAATTCCGGCCCCTGTCTCGGCACCGATGGCCACACCGATGTTGCCGGTCAGGCCCTTGACCTCGACGTGCGAACCGGTGGCGATACGCTCCTTCCCGTAGCCCAATGAGGCGAACGCAGACAGGCCGTGTGCGCCGCTGACCGCCGCTACGGCCGAAGGGATGGCGTCGCTCGCTATGTCGTCGCTCCCGCGGTTCAGGAAGGACACATCGGCCAGCGGGAGCTCGGAAATGGCCTTCGCCTGCTGGTTGAACCCCTTGGTAGCTACCGTTGTGGAGAAGCCGTTGGCGGCGGGCACAATATAATAGGTATACCTGATCGAAGCGCCCTGCTCGCCTTCCGCATAGTACGGATCCGGGACAACACCGTCTTTATAGGTCACCGAAGAGGCGTTAATCAGCGGGACAGCGTCGCCCACATCCAGCGATTCACCGGTTGTGACGTTGATGCGCCTAATTCTTGCGTTCCCGGTCGGAGTTTCCATATGGAGAGTGTTGACTTCAACAACGTGAGACGAATGGTTTCCAGGAATGTTGAAATTGAACTCTGAAAAATTTTGAATCGTCTGCAACGGACCGCTGAAAGACGCCAGATCGAAGTTCAGGCTGTTTCCCGTTGCATAGTCCTTGGCAGTTCCGATACCGCCGCCTCCCTGCACGATTATTGACCCGGTGATGTTTGCCCTGCCCCTGAACG
>JAISEQ010000215.1 GCA_031264045.1 Deltaproteobacteria bacterium | reverse complement strand
GCGGCGAGGACCAGGCGGTAGTTCGCGGCGGCGGCCTCCGGTTCGCCTGCCGCCTGCTGGGCGCCCGCCAGCCCGTTCCTCGCCGCGACTGCCTCCGGGCTCTCCGGGCCGGGGGACTTCTCGCGCGCCTCGAGCACCTGTGCCCAGAGATCGCGGGCGGCGGCGGGATCTCCCGCGGCCTTCAGGACACCGGCAAGCGCCGCCTTGGTGCGGAGGGCCGCCGGGCCCTCTGGGCCGTCCAGCTCCTCCCGCCCCGCGAGCGCCCGCGCGTATAGCTCGCCCGCCTGTCCGCGCTCTCCCCTGGCGTTCAGGACGAAGGCCAGGGCCTCCATGGCCGCCAGTGTCCCGGGGCCGTCCGGGGCGCCGGGCCCCTGTGCCTTCCTGCGGGCCTCGAGCACCCGCCCGTAGAGATCCCCCGCCCCCTGGAGATCGCCCAGATCCCTCAGAACCGGCGCGAGCTGCCACGCGCACGCCACCGAGTCCGGATGTTCCGGACCCTGGACGCGGTCCCGGGCCTCGAGCGCGGCGGCGAGCAGGCGCCTCGCCTCCTCGCGGTCGCCGGAGGCGGCAAGCGCCCTGGCAAGGCCCTCGCGGGTGGAAAGGGCCTCGGGGCCGTCGGCCCCTCCAGCCTTCTCCGCGTCGGCGAGCGCCCGCGCGTAGAGCTCCTTCGCGCCGTCAGGGTCGCCCGAGGCCGCCAGCACCCTCGCGAGCGCCATCCGCGAGGCGGCGGTGTCGGCATGGCCGGCCCCCAGGGTCCTCTCCCTGGAGGCCAGCACCTGGGCGTAGAGATCCCGCGCCCCCTCGCGGTCCCCCTGGGCGTTCAGGACCCAGGCCAGCCCGTTCTTCGCCGAGACGGCAGTCTGGTGGTCCGCCCCGAGCCTCGCCGAGGCTGCGTCCGCGACCGCGCGGTAGAGGTCGCGGGCCGCGTCCAGCTCCCCGGACGACCTGTGGGCCCCGGCGAGCGCCATGCGCACGGCCAGCGTGTCCGGGGCGTCCCGGCCTGCGGCCTTCTCCAGGCCTGCCAGGGCATGGGCGAAGAGCCCGCGGGCGGCGGCGTGATCGCCCATCTGGTTCACGGCGAACCCCAGGGAGTACTCGGCGTCCAGGGTCCTTATGTGCCTCTCGCCCAGGCTTTTCCTCCTCCCCTCCAGCACCCTGGCGTAGAGCTCCCTCGCCGCGCCCGCGTTCCCGGAGGCGAGCTCGGCCGACGCGAGGGCGTCCGCGGAGGAGAGGACGTCCGGGTGGTCATGCCCCAGGAGCCTCTCTCGGACCATGAGCACCGACGCGAGCGTGTCCCTGGCGGGCCCCGTCTCGCCCGAGGCCTTCATGGCCTCGCCCAGCCCCTGCCGAATCGAGAGCGTCTGGAGATGCTCCTCTCCCAGGATCCTTCCGGAAATCCCGGCGAGCCTCTCCAGCTCCGCCCTGGCGGCGGCGGGCTCGCCCGCCGCCTCGGCACGGGCCAGGGTCTCCAGAGCGTACAGGGCCTCGGGGCTTTCTGGCCCCAGCGCCTCCGAGAGCCCCCCGGAGGCCGTCCGGGCCGAAGCGAGCGCGTCCCCGGGCCTTCCCGCCTCCAGGCTCATCCTGGCCTCCCGGCTCTTCGCCGCGAGCTCCCTGGGCGATCCCGTCCCGCCCCTGGTGCGTTTCAGCCTGTCGGAGAGTGCCTTCCACGCCGCCTCGGAGTCGGGGATCCTGCCCCTGTCGGCCAGCTGTTCCGCCTCCCGCCTCAAGCTCTCCAGCTGCCGTGCCATGCCCTCGAATTTCCACTCGGGCCGCCAGGGGCCGGGCGGCCCGGCAGGGACCGCCGGTCCGTCGTCGGAAGGCCGCGCCAGAGCCGCCTCCCCCCCCGCGGCGGCAGGGGCGGCGGGCGCGGGCGTCCCCGAGTCCCGCGCGGCAGGGGCGGGATCTGCCGGGGCCGGTGCGGCGGTCTGCGCGGCGAGGGGGGCCGCCGCGAAGACTGCCAGGGCCAGTACGGCTGAAGGGCGCAAAAATGCCTTGGACATCGTTCTGATCTCCTGCCTGCCGGGTCGGGCGGACTGCCCGGGCTGCGGGGTCGCGGTGAGAGCGGTCCGGGTGGGGGGAGCGGTCTGGAGTGATGCCTGAATTATACAGCCGGCACCCTGCTTGTCAACGGGACGGGGCGCGGAAGGAACGGCGGGAAGGCTCCGGGGTGCGGCGTCTGCGGGGCGCCGCCGCCCGGACTCCGGCCGCTGGGGCAGGGGAGCCGCCGCGCGGCGGGGGGGAACGTCTCTCCCGGACGGTTTTCGGGATCGCCTGCGGGGACTGCCGGACATTTCCGCGAGGGGCGCCCGCCGCGCCGTGCGATTCCGGATTCGGCGGGAGACCTTACTGCGCTTCCGGGAGCGGCGCCCGTCCGCGGCCGGCGGGAACGGCGGATGCGGAGGGTGCCCGGCGTGAACGGACGCCCGGAAAAGAACGCGGTGCCGGACGTCTGGATTCCGCGCGGGCCGCCGGTGATGCCGGTATCCGGTTCGGCGGCTGTCCGTGCGCCTCGGCGTTCCGGCCTTCCGGCCTTCCGCGCCGGTTTCCGTATCCGGTCCCCCGCCGCCGCTCCCGGGCAGTCCGGAGCTGCGGGCCGGACGTTATCGCTTCCGGAACCACCTCGGCGCGGCGGTCCGGCGCCCTGAAGCGCGGAGGCTTGACTTGCCGCGTCCTAAAAGGCAAAAATGGCACGGGGCGGCATCCCCGGCCCCGGAGGGGAGCCTATCCGGCCCCTCCCGAGCGGGCACGGGCATCTGCCGCCCCTCCGGCGGCGGGGCTGCCGCGTGGAGGCTTCAATGGCGGGACAAGAGGACGGCGGCAAGGTCCGGGAGCTCCTGGAGCTCCACAGAAGCGTTCACGGGGAACGTCTTGAGTCCGGCCGCGACGGCCTGATACTTGCCTATTTCAGGAGCTATCTGGAGCGGACCCGCCGGGTTCTGTACCGGGCGGAGACCCTCTCCGGGGAGGAGGGCGGGGCGGAGCCCGCCGCGAGGCTCAAGGAGCGGGCCTACTGGATCATGGAGAAGACCCGCCTCCTGGAACAGGAGCACCCCTGGCTCAGGATTATAGGCATGAGCGGCACCGCGGGCCCCGGCGTCGCTGGGCCCGTGGAGCTTCCGGGACACGGGGAACGGGACAGGGCCTACGGCCTCATAAGGGACCGGGTCTACCTCCTGGACTCCATGCTCTGGGGGCTGGAGCGGGAACCCGGCGCCGACGGCCCAGTCGAGGCGGGAGGAGATCCTCCCGGGCCGGACGGGGGGACCGGGCCATCCTGAGGCCCCGGCGAGCCCCGCCCGCGGGGGGGGAAGCTCCGGGCGCCGCATGCCGGGCGGGGAGGTCCGCTCCGCCGGCCGGCCTCCTCCCGGAACCGGCCGCCTGCGGGGGCCGCCTGACCCGCGGGCGGGGCCTTTAAGGCTGTTCACGCCCTGAAATCCTTGTAGCTCATGCCCAGCCGCTTCATCCTGAGTCCCATCGAGCGGCGGGTGACCCCCAGGTCCTCGGCCGCGCGGGACATGTTCCCGCGGCGGCGGAGCAGGGCCTCGCTCATGGCCTTCCGCTCCTCCAGAGCCAGCCTCTCCTCGAGTCCGGCCGGGCCGGGGGCCGCGCCTTCCGGGGCGCCTGCGGACGGAGGCAGCTCCTCCGGACCGGGCTGACCAGGCATGTCCCGCAGGGCCGCCGCCCAGCGGAGGGCGCGTCCGGGTTCGCCGTATCCGCACGGCGGAGGGCAGGCGGAGGGAAGCTCCGCGCGGGCGGGCGAAGGCTCCGCGGCTGCTCCCCCGGCCCCGCCGTCCGATGGCGCGGGGAAGCGCCGGTCCGCCGCGGCCGCGCCGGACGCCTCCTTTCCGGCGGGGACGCGTAACCCCGGCACGGCGGAGGACTGGCCCTCCGGTCCGGAAGTCCCCGCCGGCCCCCTCGTCTCGCGCAGTTCCAGGGTGAGGGCGCGGACCCTCCTCTCCAGGCCGGGGAGATCCACCCGCTCGTTCAAATAGAGCCCCGCCTCCCCGGAAAGGAGATGGGCCATCCGCGAGAGCTCGGAGGAAAGCCCCCCTGCGGCGGCCGTGCCCCGAGCGGGCGCCTGTGCCGCCAGGGTGCCCAGGACGCGACCGCTCCTCGCGATTGCGGCAAACGCTATCGCCCCCGCCGCTTCCGCCCCGCATGCGTTTCCGTCCGCCACTTCCGCCCGACCGTTCTCCGCCGCGGCAGCATCCGGTGCCGGTCCCCCTCCGGCGGCCGGGCGCTTCTCCCGCGCCGGCGCCCCGGTTCCCGGGAGGCGGCCTCCCGCCCGGAGACCTCCGAAGATCTCGGCGAGGAGGATTTCCGTCTCATCCTCCGTGAAGCCGAGGGAGCGGACGAGGAGGACCTTGCCGGTACCGGGGTGGCGGAGAGCCGTCACGGCCCTGGTCACCCCGAAGGCCTTCTTCAGGTGGCGGATGAGCGTGTCCAGGGCGGCGCCCATGTCCCCTCGGACGGAAAGGATCCGCTGGACGGCCAGGAACAGCCCCGCGAGCCCCGCGCAGGGGGAGCACCCCGCGTCTCCCCGCGGCGCGCCGCGGCCAGGGGCTCCGGGCGAGCCGTGCCCCGGGTCCGCCCGCGGGCCTACCTCGCCGCTGCTCCCGGTCGCCTTCCCGCGGGCGCCGCTGGCCATTCAGGACTCCCCCGCCGCCGTCAGCGGCGCCGGCCCGTCATGGCCGCGGGCTCCACGGCCACCACCCCGGTGGCGGCCGCCGCCTTCACGGGCATGGGCTTCCCGGCGTGCTCGGGCGCGTACTTCGCGACCAGCGCGTCCAGGGCCAGGGACCGCTCCGCGTCGTCCTCCACGATCCTCGCCTTTCCCGAGACCACCACGCTGCTGAACCTGGTGCCGGTGTTGCAGGGCCCCTCGCCCCTTCCGATCTCCCCTCCCGTGAAGGCGCACAGCGACACCCTGGGATCCCTCATGATGTTCCGGTTGCGGGTGCCTTCGCGCGCCCCGTGCACGTATATGACGGTCCCGGCGACCGCGAAGTTCAGGGTGGTGACGTAGGGCGCCCCGTCCTCCCCCACGGTGGCGAAGGCGCATTCCCTGCTCTCCAGGAGGACCTCCATGCAGTCCTCCCGGGACATCGGGTTCTTGGGTTTCCGGGGGGGCTGGGGGAGGCCGGAAGCGGCGTTCGCTGTTTGACTCTGCATGATGACCTCGCGGGAAAATTTCCTCGTCAGTCCGAGCTTCCGCCGGAAGACGTCCGGCTGTCGTCCGGCAAGTGTAGCGCAGGCGCATGGAAAATGTCACGGAAGGGCCGGGCGGCACGGAAACGCGGCTCGGGGGCAGAGGCGGCACGGAAACGCGGCGCTGGGGGCTTAAGCGGTTCGAAACGCCGCAGGAGTGGTTGCGGCGGGGTTCTGGGTCCCCGTCGGAGTTTCCGCCCCGGAAGACCGCGTTCCCTGAGGCAGGGGGAGGCAGGGCGCAGATGCGGGGCAGCGGAGGGCGCAGCCGGGCACTGCCTGACCCCATGCGGGGGCGGCCAGCATAGCGGGCCGGGCCATGGCGCGGATCGGCTTCTGGCGGGGGGAGCGGCCGGGAGACGGACCGTCCCGGACGTGCCCAATCCCGCCGGCGTGCCTGCGGACGAGTCAAGCAAGCGACGTGCCAAACGGCCTCTCTGGACCTGAGCCGCGGCCCGGCCGGGAATCGCCATCCGTACGCCCTCAGGCTGCCCGGGCACGGAGTTTCTTGGACGGGAAGGGTGAGGGGAAACGTCGGGGCGACTCTTCGGAGGCTTCCTCCCGTTTCGAGGACTGGAACGGACGGCGTCCGGATTGGCGGGTTCCCGTCCCCGGAGGGCCGCGTTTCCGGACGGATTTGTCTCCGGAAAGCGGCCTAAACCGACGGATCCGTCGCCATCGGGCGGGGGCGGGCGGCGGTCCGGGGAGTTTCCAGGGTCCGTTGCGGGGCCTCCGGGCCGCCGGGCGGAGCGGTTCCCGCCAGGACTTCCCCGGGCACGGCATGATCGCGGGGGCGGTCCCGTGCTCCGCCGGGCGGAAGTCCCGCGGTCAGGCGGGGACGCCCGGTCGGCGCGGTCCTGAACCCGGTCAAGTCGGCTCGGGTTCCGGGAAGGGCATGTGACCCGGAAGCCGGGCCGCATAACCGGCGGGCTCACGGAACGGCTCGGCGTAACCGGTCAGAATCTCGTCCGGCTCGCGGCTTTCGGGAGCTGCGCCTCTGGCCGGGTGTCACCGCCGCCGCCCGGCATTTCGGGCGCAGGCGGTGTCCGGCGGAGAAGGGCAGGGGAGAGCTTCCCGCCCGGGACGCGTTCACGAGGCGGGCGCCCGGGGCGTTGAGTCTTTCCCGATGGGTTCCGCGGGAGGGATTTTGTTGCGAGTGAACCCCTGCCGGTTCAAAAAAACCTGGAATACGATTCTAATCTGTTCTATAACAGGGCATGCAATAAATAGGGCTTCGAAGGCCGACCGGAGGGCTGGAGGTGGCGCCGCATGTACTCCATTGACGATCCGAGGATGGCCCTGTTCATCGAAGCCCTCGAGGAGGGGCACACGGTGGACTCCGCGAGGAGGGCCGCGTCCCTGAACTGGAAGCTCCTGTACTCCATGAGGCGGGGCCTGCCGGACTTCGCCGAGGCCTGGAACCAGGCCATAGGGGCAGGCAACCGGACCCGCTCCAAGCTTAAGACCATCACCGGGGACGATCTGAAGAACTTTCTTGACGGCATAGCCTCGGGGAAGTCCGTAATGGAGTCCGCGAAGGCCACGAGCAGGCACGTCTGCAGCTTCTACAAGCTTCGGCAGCGCGATGAGGCTTTCGAGAAGCTCTGGGCCGACGCCGCCGAGCAGGGCCGCCGCGTCCATGCGGAGGACCAGCGCCGGGGGCCGGCAGCCGCCTTCATCCGGGGGCTCATGGCCGGCATGAGCGTGAAGGATGCCTCCGTGGCAGCGGGCAAGGACATCGCCACCTTCTACCGTCTGAAGCGGAAGCACTCGGACTTCTCCAGGGAGTGGGACGATGCCGCGATGGCGTTCCGCAGGGGCCAACTTCCGGAGGCCCCGCCCCCGCCGAAGCCCGTTGGCCCGGAGCCGAGGGGAACGGGAGGGCCCTCCGCCGCTGCCCCCGCAGGACCTCGGCCGAAGCCCGTCGGCCTGGAGCCGAGGGGAACGGGGGGGCCCTCCGCCGCCACCCCCGCAGGACCTCGGCCGAAGCCCGTCGGCCCGGAGCCGAGGGGAACGGGGGGGCCCGCCGCCGCCCCCGCAGGTCATCGGCCGGAGCCCGTCGGCCCGGAGCCGAGGGGAACGGGGGGGCCCGCCGCCGCCCCCGCAGGTCATCGGCCGGAGCAAGCCGCAGGTTTGGAACGGGAGGGAAGGGCAGTCCCGGAACCGAAGGGCAGGGGCGGGGCGTCCCCTGGCCCCTCTCCGCGTCCATCCGGCCTCGACCTGGAAGGCAAGGGCAGGGCCTCCCAGAACCCCCCGCCGCGCCCCTCAGGCCTGGACCTCGATGGCAAGGGCAAGGCACCCGCCAAAACCCGCGCGAATCCCCCGAAGCCCGGCCCCGCCGGCGGCGGCGGCTGACCCGGCACGTCCCCGCCCGGACGCACGGGGACCGGCGGCTCCCGGAGCGAAGCCCCCGGAACCGTTGTTTCCGGAGGCGCGGGAGGAAAAGCCGGACGCGGTAGCTCGGCAGAGGCGGAAGTGGGCAAAAAAAAACCGGCCTGCTGGAGCAAGCCGGTAACCGCGCAATGAGGTAACTAATGGTAGCGGGGCTTGGATTTGAACCAAGGGCCTTCGGGTTATGAGCCCGACGAGCTACCAGACTGCTCCACCCCGCGCCAATCATCGAGGGACATTATAGCGGAAGTCGTCCGCGTGTCAAGCATTATTTTATCCCCCCGGATCCTCGCGCTTCACGCCCGGCCCTTCCGAGAACCCCGCGCTCCGCGCCGACCGGGGACATCGGACGGGCCCCCTTCGCGGACATGGCCGGTCCTCCCGCGCTCAACCCGATTCCTCCCCGGTCCCGAAGGCGAGCCTGAGGATCTTGGCCAGACGGTGGCGGTAGAGGTGGGCGTCCAGCGCCCTCCTGCGGGCCGCAGCGCCGATTCTGCCCCTGTCCACGGGGCGGGCCAGCCAGTCCATGACCAGATCCGGGAGCGCCTCCGGGGAGGGGGCGGAGCAGATTTCCCCGGAGGTGAAGAGTCCCTCCATGAGGGGCCTGGGGTCGCAGATCTGGAACGCGCCCGCCGCGGCGAGCTCGAAGGCGCGGGGGTTCACGAAGCCCGATTCGGGATCGAACCCCTCCCCCGGTCCGGAATGCACGTTCAGGCTGACGTCGCTACCGGCGAAGATTAAGGCGCACTCGTCCGCCGTCACCCGCCGCCCGCCCTCGAAGAGAAGCCGCCTGATCCCCTCCGGGGCGCGGTCCCAGCCGGAGCCGAAGATCCTGAAGCCGCCCGCCCCGAGGCCCAGCGCTTCGAGCCTCCCGGCCAGATCGCCCAGGATCCTCACCCTGTTGGGGTAGGCCGCCCCCATGAAGGACACGCGCGCCGCAAAGCGCCCGGACGAGGCCTGCCTTCGGGGCCTGAAGAAGTCGGCGTCGGCGCAGGGAGGGAGGTAGGCCGCCTTCCTGACTCCCCAGTCACGGAGCTTCCCGTCCGCGATTCCCCCCTGGATGTGGAGGAACAGATCCCATGCGGAGGCCGAGCCGGCCACGTAGCCGAACCTCCTGATGTCCTCCGCGAACCAGAAGGCGGCGCAGGCGTCGGGGCAGGCGTCCTTGAGCGCGTCCACGCCTCCCGCGTCCAGCGGCGCCTGGGCGAGCGCCAGGATCAGGTGCGGTCTGAACCCTCTTGCCCTGTCCGCGAGATGGCGGCCGCACTTCCTGAAAATGCCCGCGCCCGAGAGGGAGCCGTCCGCGGCGCCCGCCCCCGCCGCCCTCAGGCCACCGGCCTCCCTGACCAGATCTTCGGGCCAGGCCAGGAGCCCGCCCAGGGCGCCCAGCTCGTCCGCGGCTTTCTTAAGGAAGGGCCCCATGGAGAGCGTCCCCCCCCAGAAGGGCGGCACGACGAGGATCCTGGGGCTCTCGCCGGGGGCGGGGGCCCTTGCCGCGCGTCCCCTCACCATGTCCGAGAAGGCCCGGCACATGGCGGGATCCCTTCTCCGGGAAGCGGGATGCACTATGAGCAGGGGCGACAGGGGAGGGGCGATCCCCCCGGCCATCGACCAGGGCGAGATGAGGCGGACGCGTCCGGACGCAATCTCGCGGGAGCGGTCCGCCAGCGACAGGAAGGCCCTGGCCACGGAGGCGGCGGGCTCCAGCACCAGGAGCCTGTCCGTCCTCGCCATGAGGATGCGGGCAAGTTCCGGACTTCCCAGCCCGAAGAGCGATGCCTCAGGGGCCCGGCCCTCCGGAATCGCCCGCGCCGCGAGGCTTTCGCAGACGGCCCTCGGTCCGGCCCGCGAGTCCTGGAGGAGGCCGCCCGCCACGAGGACCGCCGATCCGTCGGTGGCCCGGACCGCGCTCACCTCAGGCTGGCCCTCCGTCTCGAGGAGCCAGTCTGCGGTGTCCCAGTCGCCCAGGGCCGCGAGCGCCCTCCGCGCGGCCTCGAGGTTAGCGGCTTCGGGGGACATGCGGCGGCCGGCGCGGGCGCCTGCGGGGCGGCGCGTTCCGCAGGCATGAAGGGGAGGCCAGCCGGTGTCCGGGGCGGCTCAGGGCCGACCTCCGGGGTCCGGCGCGCCTTCGCGGGCGCTCTCGGAGAGGCGGGTGAGGGGGGTGCCCCGGTTGTCGTCCGCGGTGTTCCCGCGCTCTATTATGGAGTACAGCCTCTCCGTGTCGAGGGCCGCGTCCAGGGTGTCCGCCAGGGCGTCGATGTCCTCCTCGCGGAGCTGCCAGTAGTCTATGGGGTTGACGTTCTCCAGGCCGGCCCACCTGAGGAGCGCTGACAGCCCCGCCCCGCTCTCGAAGACCCCGTGGAGGTAGGTCCCGGCGGCCATGCCGTCCTCGGTTATCGAGCCGTCGGGCTCGCCTCCCTCCTTTATTACGAGCGGGCGCTTCAGGCCCTCGCCGCGGGTGGCGCCCGCGTGGATCTCGTAGCCGAGGACCGGGGCGTCTTCCAGGGTGAGCTTCGCCTCGACGTTCAGGAGCTGCTTTTCGGGCTCGAGCACGGTCTCCAGATCGAGCACGCCCAGCCCCGGACTCGTGCCAGGCGCGGACTCTATGCCGTCCGGGTCGTGCACGGCGCGGCCGAGCATCTGGTAGCCGCCGCAGATGCCCAGGACCTTGCCGCCGTAACGCAGGTGGCGCCTGATCCTCCTGTCCCAGCCTTCGCGGATGAGGAAGGCCAGATCGGACCGGACCGACTTCGAACCGGCGAGAATCACCAGATCGGCCTCCGGAACCGGCTCTCCGGGTCTGACGAAGGTCACCTCGGCCTGGGGGTGCAGGCGCAGGGGGTCGAAGTCGGTGTGGTTGGAGATTCTGGGCGTCACAGGAATCACTATCTTCAGCGTGGAGGCGGCCTTCTCCCCCTGTCTGCGGTCGATGGCGTCCTCGGCCTCGAGATGGAAGCCGACTATGTACGGCACGACCCCCAGCACGGGCTTGCCCGTGTATCCCTCGAGCCAGGCCAGGCCGGGGTCCAGTATGGTGGGGTCGCCCCTGAACTTGTTTATTATGAATCCCTTGATGCGGTTCTGCTCGCTCTGGGAGAGCACCATGCAGGTTCCCGCGAGGTGCGCGAAGACCCCTCCGCGGTCGATGTCGGCGACGAGTATCACCGGCGTGTCAATCTCCTCGGCGAATCCCATGTTCGCTATGTCGCCCTCGCGCAGGTTTATCTCCGCCGGGCTCCCGGCGCCCTCTATCACGACGTACGGGTACTGGGAGCTAAGCCTCCTGTAGGAGTCCATGACGGCGTTCAGCGCCGTGGGCTTGTAGCTGTGGTAGGCCCTGGCCTCCATGTCGGTGAGCGCCCTGCCCTGGATGATCACCTGGGATCCCGTGTCGGAGTTGGGCTTGAGGAGCACGGGGTTCATGTCGTTTACGGGCTTCAGGCCGCAGGCCTGGGCCTGCACGGCCTGGGCGCGCCCTATCTCCCCCCTGTCCACGGTGACCGCGCTGTTCAAGGCCATGTTCTGCGGCTTGAAGGGGGCCACTTTGAATCCCCTGCGGAGCAGGAGCCTGCAGATGCCGGTGACTATGGTGCTCTTCCCCGAATCCGAGGTGCAGCCCTGGACCATTAATGTAGGCATAAGCTCTCCGTCTGGAAAGGCGGACCGCAGTCCGCGGTTGGCATGTGCCGGGCCGCCGGGGGGGAGGGCCCGCGGGAAGGCGCGGCATGGGGGGGAGGCCCGCTGTGGTGCGCGTCGTGGGGGGGAAGGACGGGGACGGGGCCGCCGGGGCGCGCGGCTGCGGGAGGGGGGGCGGCTCCGGGATCGACCGCGCCCCGGCACCTGGGCCGCCGCCCGGCCGGGGCCGGGAGGGCTGGAGCCCATGAGGGCCGTCCCGGAGGCCTGCCGGATGGCCGGGGACGCGCTCCGGACGCGGACGGGCGCTGCGGGAGCCCTGCGGGCCGCTGGTTTCGGCCCGGCCTCGGGGGGGGAGAAATCTGGGGTGCGAAGGTCGGCGGGGCCGGGCATGAGGCACCCGCGTCCGCCCGTGCCCCGGCGGTGGGGGCGGAACGCGCGGCGGTCGGGCCGGGAGCGCCAGGAGGCCGTCGGCCCGGGCCCGGAAAGCCGACACCTCGGGCAAGGGCGGGGACCGGCCGTCTCGGGTCGGGACTGGGAACGGCAGTCCAGGGCCGGGTGGGGGCCCCGGCGACTCAGATGGGAGGGGACCGGGCGACTCAGGCCGGGAGGGGGACCTGGAGTCAGGCCTCCTTGTCCTTGCCCGCATCGCCTTCGGGGCCGTCGTCCTCCTTCTTCCCGTCCGGGCCCTCCTTCAGTGAGTTCCTGAAGTTCGCAAGGCCCTTGCCGAGCCCCCTTCCGAGCTCCGGGAGGCGGCGACCGCCGAAGATGACTATCACCAGGATGACGATTACGACGATTTCCCAGACGCTGAAGCGGCCCATGAATCACCTGCGGGTGTCTGCGGCGCCGTGAGGGCGCCAGTGTGGCTGAGGCGGCGCGGGGGGGACATGCCAGATGCGGCCGCCGTGCGGCTGCAGGCTGGGCCCTCCGGGAGGCCGGGACCGTCGGGACGTTAGTCTGGGCAATGTTACCATTTTCCCGCGCCCGTTTGCCAGAGCAACGGCGGGGTTCCGGCG
>JAISEQ010000176.1 GCA_031264045.1 Deltaproteobacteria bacterium | reverse complement strand
AGGGGGTATGGATGGCAATTGAATCCATACTTCATTTGGGTTGAAAGGTGTTCTCAGCGTATCATCGATTGAGCGCCCCAGCCTCTTCAGTCTGATTTCTAGCCAGCAGAAACAATGGGCTGAAGGTTTAGATACTTCTAGCTTTGAAAAAAAACAATAATTACAGCACCTTATGCCTTAAGTTGATTCTAACTGCAAAAGTCGGGATAGGTCGGTAAAGAGGTGAGCTTTATGCTCTTTTGAGTGTCGTCCTTCCAGACGGCTTCCCTGAAACGTATCCTCACGAACTTTGAATCGTAAATTGCAACTGCAACTGCCCAGACTCCCGAGTCTCTTCCGAGAAATGGCAATGCATATTCTTTATGGACAATCTGATCAAAGGCCGCCGAAATAGCATTGTCAAGTCTCTCTTCAACATCCTGCGGCATTTCGCCGACAGCGAGAACGGGGGAATGATCCGCATCTGCCAATGGAGCTACGAAATCGCATCTTGCTGGACTGATGCATGAAACAGCCCTCCTGTCCGGAGAAGGAGCCTGGCGGATGCCAGATTCAGGATGTCCTGCGTCTTCGCTCATGCTGGAGGGAGCGAGATCTGCAGACTTGACGGACCTGATCGGATTAACGGTCTTAACTTCAACGACCATCCATTCGCCGGAAGGTGTCTGTACAACTACATCTGTTCTTCCTTTGGTAGTATGCGCCTCGAGAGTCGGCTTGTGTTTGCCAATATCCAATAAGAACGACAACACAAACGTAAAAAACAACTCACCGGAAAGATCATAAAGATACGATGCGGAAGCGACAAAAGAGGAAAAAAGCATTTCACTTTCTTGCTGGTTTCTTTGACAGAATGCCTGGTAAAATTTTAGAAACTTCGGATTTGACAATCCCAAAGGATCTCCGACTTTTCCGGCTGGCGTCCTTCTGTTCAAAATTGAATTTTTAATAACTTTTTGAATTTCAAAATTTGGAATTGCAAGGTTATAGTCAACTGAATCATGGGTTTCTTCAACAGAATCAACAGTCAGATATCCGGCCATCAACATGACGGCATTATCATTATAAATGGTTTGAGTTTCTGAAATAGAAATATTTTGTTTTATTGATAAATTGTCAAAAAATATTCTAAAATAATTTTGGACACCTATTCCAAGCTGATCAAACATCATGGAAGGACCAGTGGTCTGCCAATATTCGGAAAATTTGTTTTTGCTCAAACACTTCATCACGGAACGCGGGTTGAGAACCTTATTTATCCCGTCCCATGAATAACCATCGTACCATCTTTCAAATTCCTTCATCAGATGATCAACAGTAGCATCAGAATCAATATTTCCATTGTTTTTCATCTCATACAACATTTGTTCAAGAAAATAGTTAAATGTATCCTTTATCTCAGAAATTGTGAATCCACAAATTGTTGAATAATGGGATTCATAAGAAAGATCTTCAACATTATTCATGCCAGAAGACAGAGATAGTTCATCAAATTTAGTGATTCCTGTTATTAATGCAAAACGAATTCTGTTTTGAAGACTTTTAATTTCAGAAAAAAATACACGGAGAAGAATTTTCAGGTCTCTTGTTTTTTCAAAATCAAGAAAATTTGTCTGCAGGGAGAAGTCATATTCATCAATCAACAAAACAACATTTAGCGGATCTTTTTCATAAATTTCAATATTGTGTTTCTTGGCGAATTCGATATGCTTCCCTGAAACCTTCCGTATCAAGGTCGATATGGCACGCGTCTCGTTTGTCGTGTCTATCTGCACGCCATGTCCGTCAGCTATGTCAGACAGTTTACCTGTCAAATCCCTACTCAGCATATCCGCTGAAGAGTGGGTTCCGCTCATATCAAGCCTGATCACCGGAAAAACTTTCCAGTCATAATTATGTTCACTTTGTCCGATCGCCAGATTGCTGAAGAGGTTCCGGTTCCCCAAAAAAATATTCTCTATCGTGTCAAGAAGCAGAGTTTTGCCGAATCTCCTGGGCCTGCAAAGAAGATATGAACCGGGACGCTCCCTAAGCAGATCCATGATGATCCCGGTTTTATCGACAACAGGGGATTTCTGAATGATAAAATCACTCAGAAAAGAGGTCTGAACCAAACTGACTGTCTTTTTTCTTTCCATCTCGTTTCGCTCCGGCGGGCGAGGACAGCATCGCGTGATCGCGCCTCCCGCCTTCTGGACAGCGGAACGGGCGAAGCCGGGAAAACTGTCGGGCTAACCGGGAAAAACACGTAAAAAACGCCAGCCGACTTCAACCCGGTGATGTCGCTCCGCATCGGTATGCAACAGTCCGGCTTTTGATTATACATACTTTTCAGCTGCATGTGAAGTCTGAAGACCTGAAATCAACCGGCAGATGATGTCTAAACGGCTCCTCACCGGAATCACCGCCGACATTCGGACCGACCTGGCTTCCTCCGAAGCGAAAATGCAGTGCAAATTTATCCGTTCTCATGCCGCACACTCATTTCCTTCCGTCACGGCGGCCAGGCCCGCACGTTCCGTCATGACGAAAGACAACCACTGCCGTAACGGCTGTCCGGCGAAAAGGGCCGGACCCGACCGGCACATCCCGGCAACCGATACGTTCAGGCATCGGATTCATAGAAACTCTGCGGGGCAATTAAATATATAAATGCTTCCAAAGAGCTGTTTCAGAATCAATATGCTTATAACAGCACCATATGACAATTTTTATATCAATCAGCCCTGTTTCCTCTATCAATCCGCCCTTTCTCCTCTATCAATCCGCCCTGTTTCCTCCGCGTTTCCGGCGACGGCCCGCGCGGCCGGTACCGCTTGGGGACGGAAAACTCCGTCCGAAGCCTTTCCGGCGGCATCTGAAAGTATCCTGCCGGATCGGCGGCGGGTAAAGATGCGGCTCCGCCCCGGAACCCGAGGCTCCTGCCGCACGGCGGAAAGGCGGCGCATGCCATGCCTTTTCGGGCTTCAGGCACGGACCGCTCCGGAGCGTCCGGGCGACCCTAAAGCCCCGCCACGTGCGCTGCCCTACCCGAGGCGAGAGTCCGTGTCTTCCAGAAGATCCTCTCGTCGGGACCCTTGGCAGGGTCCAGGTCGAAGAAGGCGAGCCAGCCCTCGGCCGAGCCCTCCGCGTCCATGGCGTCCGAGAGCTCCTCCAGATAGCCCTGGTGGCCGGGGCCGCCGGGCCTCTCGAGGACGGCCAGCACGGGGCGGACCCTGGCGTTCCCCCGTACGGCGATGGAGAGCCCGCCCTGGGCGGCGGAAGGACCCTTCTCGAGGACGGCGCCCTCCGGGAGCGCGGCCTCCAGGAAGGCCAGGAACGGGAGCTTCTCACCGGCGCCCGGGATGTCGGCCAGAGGGGTCCTCCAGGAGCGGGAGTTCCATCTCCACTGCCTCTGGAACTCCTGCAAGAGAAGTGTCATGTCCGGACCGTCCCCCTCGCCCCGGCAGGATTCCCTGAGCCCTGCCGGAGGACGGATGTGGGAGGTGAGCGCCCGCAGGACCAGCTCCCGGCAGATTCCCCCCGCAGGCCTCAGCCGGTCGTCCCAGCCGGCCGAGAGGAGCCCCATGTCCAGCGCCAGGGCTGCTCCCCCGCCGGAAAGCGCCTGCCCCGCCCCTCCCCCGCACAGTGCGTCGGAGCAGGCCCGGCGGACGCCGGGGTCGGAAAGGAGCCCGGCCAGCCCCCTCAGGTGCGCCGGGGTCTCCCTTAAGAGGGCCCTCGCGGCCTCGTTCACCGCCGCCGAGGTCAGAGGGGCCTTCGGGTCCCCGTGCAGGACGAAGTCGAGCGCGGTGGAGACCAGGGCGTTCACGAGCCAGGGGGCACCCTCTGTCCAGTCCCAGATCCTGAGCTTGGCCTCCTCCGAGGCCGCCTGGCCGCCGGCGGCCGCATGAAGCTCGCAGAGCTTGTCGATGTCGGCGAAGCTGAAGGGCGGGAGGGCAATCTCGCGCGCCATCGAGAACGGGCTCAGGCCCGGATCGGCCCGGTTCCCCCTGCCGGCGGGGCCCCGCGCCCGCCCCCCGCGCCCGCCAGCGTGCCCGGAAGGATCCGGCCCCCTCAGGCCGAAGAGCCCGACCGAGCGCGGGAAGGCCTCGGGCCTTCCCGCGGCCAGGCCGGTCGCCATCTGGTCCAGAAGCGACTGGAGCGCCTTCCCGGAGAGCATGTCCATGTCGTCCACCAGGAGCACCAGGGGCCTGTCCAGGGCAGAGCAGAGCCGGGCGAGCGCCGTCCTTGCCGCCGAGCGGGGGCAGGCCGCAGGATCCCGGGGAATCTCGATCCGAGCCACCATCGGATCCGGGTGGGCTTTCAGGGCGGAGTCCAGGGCGTCCAGGAAGAGCCTCGCGCCCAGCCGCCTGCCCCTGGCCCCTCTGGCCTCCCTGAGGGTCATGTAGAGGGCGTGGAAGCGACCGGCGGCGGATATCTCCCTCGCGAGCTCGAGGGCAAGCGTGGTCTTCCCGGACTGGCGGGGTCCCTTCAGGAAAAAGCAGGTCCCATCGTCCTCCGCCATCTGGCGGACGACGGGCGCCCGGTCCAGCGAAGGCACCAGGTGGTGCCTGGACGGGCGGCACGGGCCGCAGGTATTGAAGAACTTCTGGAAGCCCTCCTCCAAGAACCACCTCCCAGGGGCAACGGGGTCTATCAAGCAGATCACTTCTTACCCCAAAGCCGGGGAAATATCAAATGCCCTGCCGGACGCAGGCCCGGGTAGGCGCGGACGGGGGAAGGCCCGACGATTTCCGCCCCGGATCCGGGGCAGGCACGGCTACTGCCGGTCCGTCCGTAAAGCTCGCCGTATGCCGTCAGCTGAGCTCTGGACGACCGGCCGGATGCCGCTTTCCGTGTCCGACACGAACGCGGGACTCCGCTCTCCGAGCCCGATACGAACGCCGGACGCAGTTTAGTCCTGTCGCAGTGCTCCTCATGCAGTTCGCGCCTGCCATGCTCATCATGCCGCTCGCGCCGGCCATGCTCATCATGCCGCTCGCGCCGGCCATGCTCATCATGCCGCTCGCGCCGGCCGGGAACGGAAGAATCTCGGCCATTGACCTTAACGTCAGGCGCGCGCAGGGAACAGGCGTAAAGACCATGGAGCTTCCATATTCACTGTACGCGAACATCGCGATCCGGGGCCGCTTTATGTAGCAAGCACGGTTCCCTGATCAATTCGGCAGATCGTTCCAAAGGAGAAGATCAGTTTTGAAATCAATAATTTTCCGGGACATTTGGGATATTTAATTTAAAATCCCCAATATGACAGAGATTTGAAGATACTTTCCGATTAGCGCTCACAATGCCAGATATGGGTCAAACACCATTCCGGCTCTGGACAACGCCTTGCGGCAAGGATATCATACGCGCAGGAAGCATAGGTGCCCGGAACACCATCCGGGCATCCTCCGGGAAACAGTGCCGCGCCGGGAAACCGGCGTTGTCGGCATCCGGATTGTCCTTTACGCCGCCGCCTTGCGGAATCGCCGCCCGCACGGGACCGGAGCCCCGGCGCCAGGAGCTTCCTCAAGTTGCAGGCCCGCTCGCTCGCCGCGGCTGGCTCACCGAATGCCCCGCCGGGACGCGTCCGCAGCCGTGAGGACTCCCACGCGATGCGCCTCTGGCGGGGCCCTTTTTGTCGGCTTCGCGGCCAAGTCCGCTTGCGCCGCCATACGGCCCCCCCCTGAGCTCGCGGCAGGCGCGATGCCCGGACGAGGCGGCGCCGAAGGCGCTAGGCTGAGCACAGCCGGGGTCCCGGCCCCGAAACGGAGAAAGCATGCTTAAGGACTCCCTGCGAGGATACCTTCACAAGCCTGGCGTTCCTTACATGATCTTTGCCGGTGTATCGGCACTGCTCTTCATCGCGGGCCTGGCGGTGCTCTTCGCCGCGTCCGGACCGCCGGATCCCTCCGGAACTGACGGACAGGGCGGAAATCCGACCGCGCCTCCCGCCCCCGGCACGGCAACCCCGCCTCCCGGCCCCGGCACGGCAGCCCCGCCTACCGCCCCCGGCACGGCAGCCGCTCTAAAGCCGCCCGCAGCTCCCGAACCTTTCGGCGGCAGCCCCGTGCTCCCTCCCGCCCGCGCCCTAAAGCGGATCGCCGGACCTCCATCGCCCTCGAACGTGCAGATCTCGCCTCCGCCTGTCGGGAAACCGATGCTCCCCGGCGGATCCCCGACCGGGGCCCCGCCGCTACCGGGACCTCCTCCGAAGGACGGTGGATCGGCCGTCAACTCCTCCTCGCCAGACAGGATGGCCGCACTCAGGCGCATGTCATTCGAGGGCGATCTGGAGAGCCAGTTCCTGCTGGGGCTCATGGCGGCGAACCCCGCACTGGACGAGGACGGCATCGCGGAACTCTCCGGGGATCTGAAGAAGGCCGCGTCCACGCTCTACAAGGCAGGCGAAGCGGGAGTGCCGGAAGCCCAGAACGCCCTGGGGCTCTGTTTCACCGGCGGCCGGGGCGTGGTAAAGGATCTGCACGAGTCCGCGAGGCAGTTCTCCAAGGCGGCCAAGACCGGCTTCATCCCGGCAGTCGTCAACCTGGCGCTCGCCTACGGGAACGGATCTGGCGTGGATCTCGACTACGACCTCGCGCTGGAGCTCTTCGAGCAGGCATCCCAGTCCGGGAGCCCGGTCGGCTGGTACAACCTGGGGCTGGCCTGGTACAACGGAATAGGCACGGCAGTCAACCACGAGGAGGCTCTTCTCTGTTTCGAGAAGGGCGCCGCGGGCGGAGTGCGGGAGGCCTACTCGGCGCTCGGCTACATGTATCTGGACTTGAAAATGCCCTGGCGGGACTGCACCAAGGCAACGGACAACCTGGAGAAGGCCTCGGGTCTGGGGTCCACGGACGCGATGTTCGCGCTGGCCACCATCTACCACAACGGCGACTGCGGCAGTCCTGACATGGAGAAGTCCATGGAATGGCTCAAGACTGCCGCCAGTGCCGGTCACCCCCTGGCCGCGGAGATGGTGGCCGGAACCGATGACGGGAAACCCGCCGGCAAGGTCTCCATGCCGTCGGTGCGCAGCAGGCCTCCGCAGTTCAGCGGACCGGCATCATCGCTGCACCCGATGCCTTGAACCGCCATCCTCCGGGGATGCCGATGATTTCGAAGACTGAGATGGAGATGATGGAGACGGAGATGACGGAGATGAAGATTGAGACGGTGAAGATGGAGATGAAAATTTGTTGACGGGGAAGAAGATGGTGTGGAAGAAGGAACAAGAAGAAGTAAAAGTGGAAGAATGGAGGAAGAAGAAGAAGAAGAAGAAGAAGATGATGATGATGATGAAGATGAAAACGATGCGGATGATGTTTCGGCAGCGGAAGCGGAGGACGGGAACGGGGCATGTCCATCCGTTTGGACGTGGATGTTTCAAGTGAACCGGCTCGCACGTTTCCGGCTGGCGGCATGTCTGATTCCAATGATTGTTCAAGATTTCAAAAATCCACAATCAAAATATCTACAATAAATTT
>JAISEQ010000155.1 GCA_031264045.1 Deltaproteobacteria bacterium | reverse complement strand
CGGAACCGGAGCCTCGAACTCGTACGGGATCGCCGCGCGGTACTGCCCGGCGGCGTTCCGGCTCGCGGCGATCGACTTCAGTCTCCAGCCTTCGGGCATCTCCCGATGCTGAACTGTCTTCACCGGGCCCGGCTTCGGGAGCTTCAGCTTCCCGTCTTCACGCGGCTCCATATTCTTCCCGATCAGGTCGGCGGTGCAACTGTTCCTGTCCCGATGCCTGCTCTAATATTTCGGGAACCCGAAATGACCGGGATTCCTGAAGAAATCCCGGAACGCCTTCTCCCGGTTCAGCTGGACGTCGCACAGGTCCATGCCATCGACTTCCTTCAGCCACAGCCAGCGCTTCTTGTACTGTGCAAGGGTGATCTGGATCGAATCACGCGTGATCAGGTACCAGATCCTCCTGTCCGTCAGCATGCGGTTCCAGACGAACCGACAGCAACCGAAAGTCCTGTTCATCAGGACTTCCCGCTCCCTGTTCGGACAGATCCGGAATACGAAAGCATTGTTTGCCGTAGAATCATCATACCGCAAAACTAGATAAGACGGCAATTCCTCCCGCCGCCCGCGCCCCGCCGCCGTGAGATCCGGGGAAGGGGGGCGCGATTCCTCCCCGGAGCAAGCTCCGGGGGATTCCTCGCGCAAGATAGTTTTGAACTCTCACGGTCACGCTCCACCAGCTGGCCCCGGAACATCAGCCCATCACACAGATCAGACGCCGAAAGGGTCCCCAGGATACACCTGCCCATCACCGCCACATGGATATAAATCCACGCAATTCGTTTTCCTATAAGTTCTTCAGCGAATCAGCCTCCCCCCTCTGACCCCATTATTTCCCCGATTTACCGTTTCCCTTTTGCGCACTCTCCCCCCTTCCCTTTAAGGCCCGCGGAGCCCCTTTCCCCCGGCACACGGCCCACCAGGCTTTTACCCAGTGAGGGCCACCACATGCCCGGTGAGGGCCACCACATGGCTCACAGGACGTCCGTTTTCCGAGCCGGAAGCCCCGGTTCCGGGACAATGGGCAAGCCGGGCATAAAAACAGCTCGGAACCGCTCCGCCCACGGAGGCAGACAGGGGCGGAGACGGGTTCCGGGACGCCCGTTGGGAGCAAGAGGGTTGCGGCGGGAAATGAGCGGGGTGCCGGTATCGGCGGGGCGTTGTCCGGCCATGGGCCGGGGAGGACTATTTTCTGTCGAGGCCCTCGGCCCGGCGCCGGAGCGCCGCCTTGTCCGAGTCGGCCAGGTCTATGCCCGGCGAAGGTCCGGGACACGGTAAAGCAGATCGCTATCGGACATGTCTCGGAAGGGCGGGGGCAGGGACCGATTGAAGGTGGGCCATCGGGGGACAGCGGGGCGCGGCTTCAGTCCCGGCCGCACGGGACGTCAGTCACGGAAGTGGGCAGAAGAGAATCGGCCCCGCCGTACCGTACTGTCCAGCTGCAAAGGGCTATGAGGCAGGGGGGCCGGAAAGTCACCCGGCCCATGCTCAACAAGTTCCGGCTCCCGAAAAACAGAACCCGGACCAGACCGCAAACTGAGGCACCCCGGAAACTGCCCCTTCAGGCCAACCTCCCCTGGAATACTGCGCCACCCCGCTGAAGCGTCCCCCTTCCGCTTCACGGCAGTCGCGGCTGTCCTCCGGAAGGATTCCGCCGCGTTCGGGACGGCCATCGGCCGACCTTCCGCCGCCGCATCCGAGGCCACGGGAAAACTCCCGCCCGGGACCTTCGGAATCACCCGGCACCGGATACCGGGACAACAGCACGCGACGTACCCGCGAACCCCACGGCGAACTTCCCCGGAGCCCTGTACTGCCCCCAGTACTGTCCGCGCCCCGGTCCTGTCTGCCGACAAGCCCTTCCGCCAGGGACCCGCGACGTCGGCACCCCTGCCCGGAACCGTTCGCCCTTCCCCCACCTGCCGGACTCCTACGGGCTCGCCGCGGCTGGACAGGAACGTCCCGCCGGTCACGCAACTCCCCTCTTCCGCCCCTCCTCCCTCCTTCTCCCGCCGCCCGCCGCCCGCCTCATCCGCACGGCAGCCCTCCGCCCCACTTCCCTCCGCCCTCCTCTCGCCACACCTTCCAGTCGCCCTCCAGCAGGGAGAGAACTGCCGATCCGGGGCCAGCCGGGGAGCCAGACCCCCCCCTCCGGGGCACCTGTCTCCGCCCGGCGCGGATTCCGGGACGCGGGGCAAAACATCTGGGGTCCGGCTTGCCAAGTCTCCCATGTTCTGGTATTTTGGATACCTCTTGGACCGGACGCGATTGGAGGCTCTGCTCACGGCATCCCTACTGGCGTCCGTTTTTCTTTATCCGGGGCCGCTGGACCCCCGGAGTCGGAGGGATCAGGCATGGCCGGCAAGCTGTACGGGGCGCTCGATCTGGGCTCCAACACCTTCCGGCTGATCCTGGCCGAAGCGGGCCGGGACGGGCGGGGTCCGGACCCGGCGACCCGGAAGGTCTGGCAGGAGATCCCCAGAATCTCGGAAGGCCTGGAGGAGGGGAAGCCCTTCGGGAAGGAGCCCCTTGCCAGGGCCTGGAAGGCGCTGGACGGGTTCGCCGAAAAGGTTTCCGCCGGGAGGCCCGAACGGGTGCTGGCGGGCTGCACCATGGCCGCGAGGATGGCCTCGGACGGGGAGGAGTTCGCCGGGAGGATAGCGGAGCGCTACGGCTGGGAGACAGCGGTGCTCACGGGCCGGGAGGAGGCCACCCTGTCCGCCGCGGGGGCGCTGGGATCGCTAGATCCCCCGCCCCCCCGCTCGGTCGTCTTCGACATCGGGGGCCGCTCCACGGAGTTCGTGGCCTGCACGGGCGCCGCCCCGACGGCCGTCGCGAGCCTCCCCGTGGGGGTCGTGGGCCTGAAGGAGCTCCTGATCCGGAACGACCCCCCGGCCGCCGCGGAAATGGCCGAACTGGAGGACCGCGTGGGGAACGCCCTCTCCGGCGCCCCCGCCCCCCCCGACGGCGGCGGCCCCGTGACGCTCCTGGGAACCGCGGGCACGGTCACCACCATGGCCGCCATGCTCCTGGGGATAGACGGCTACCGCCCTGAACTCGTCCACGGGGCCCGGATATCCCGTTCTGCCGTGGAGGGGCTCTACCGGGAGACCGCCGGAGAGTCCGCCGCCCGGAGGGCCCTGCGTCCCGGCCTGCACCCCATGAGGGCCGACGTCATCGTGTGCGGCCTGGCCCTCGTGTTGGGAATCCTTGACCGCTACCGCTCGGACGGCCTGGTCGTGAGCGACTGCGGGCTCCTGGAGGGCCTGTGGAAGGCCGCTTCCGGCATGGAGATCGTCGGGTCCCGGAGCGGGGGCCCGTAGTCCTCGGAACTACCTGCGGCCGCCGCGGACCGGCCGGCTGTCTCCCCCCTCCGGGACCGGCCCCGCACGGGACGCCCGTCCCGCGCACCACGGGACCCTGGCCGCTGCGGGACCGCAGAACCCCCCGATGCCCCGGACAAGCCCCAGGCGCCCCTGGGCGACCGCCCGGACGGCCGGACCGCTCCCGCATGGCCCGCCGCGGGGCGGGCGGCAGCCTTCGGGGGCGCGTCGGGGCGGGGAACCCCGCCCGGAAAGCCTTCCCCCAGCCCCGGAACCGCTGAGCGGAGCCGGGGCCGCCGCCCCCGTCCCCGCCGCTCCCTTCCGCCGCCCAGGACGTGAGGACGGCCCGTCCGAGACCCCGACCGCCTTCCGGAATCCGCCGCCGCGGCGGCGGGGGCGGTGTCCCTCCGGCCCTCAGGCACGGCTCCGGGCAGTCCCAGGCCTCAGGACCCGCCGGCTCCCACGCGCGGGCCCAAATCCAGACCTCCAAACCCCTTCAACCGCGAGAGGTTCCAAGCATGATTCAGACGTTCAGCGAAGGGCTCACGTTCGACGATCTGCTCCTTGAGCCGGCCTATTCGGAAGTGCTGCCCGCAGAGGCGGACGTGTCCACGCGCCTGTCCAGGAACATCCAGATCAACTGCCCCCTGATCTCGGCCGCCATGGACACTGTCACCCTGTCCGCCACCGCCATCGTGATGGCCCGCCACGGGGGCCTGGGGATCATCCACAGGAACCTCCCCCCCTCCAGGCAGGCGTCGGAGGTGGAGATGGTGAAGAAGTCCGAGAACGGCATGATAACCCACCCGGAGGTCGTCTACCCCTGGCAGACGGTCAAGGACGTCCTGGAGCTGATGGAGCGCTACAGGATCTCCGGGGTGCCGGTCATAAGGAGCGCCGAGGACAGGACGCTTCTCGGCATCGTCACCAACAGGGATCTGAGGTTCATGACGGAGAAGGACTGGACCCTGAAGGTCGAGGACGTGATGACCAAGGACGATCTGGTGACCGTCACGGCCCCCAACATCACCCTGGAGGAGGCCAAGGCCAAGCTCCACCAGAACCGCAAGGAGAAGCTCCTGGTGGTGGACGACGCCTTCCTGCTCAAGGGCCTCTACACCATAAAGGACATAGAGAAGACGGAACAGTTCCCCAGTGCCTCCAAGGACGCCCTGGGCCGGCTCAGGGTCGGCGCCGCCGTGGGCGTGGGTGAGCCCGCCCTCGTCCGGGCGGAGCTGCTGGTCGCCGCCGAGGTCGACGTGCTCGCGGTCGACAGCGCCCACGGGCACTCGAAAAACGTGATAGACATCGTGACGGAGCTGAAGAGGCGCTACCCCGGAGTCGAGGTGATAGCCGGCAACGTCGCCACCGCCGACGGGGTGAAGGCCCTGGCCGACGCCGGGGCGGACGCGGTCAAGGTCGGCGTGGGTCCGGGCTCCATCTGCACGACCCGCGTGGTGGCGGGCTGCGGCGTCCCCCAGATGACGGCCATCTTCAACTGCTCCGAGGAAGCCGCGAAGCACGATCTGCCCCTGATTGCCGACGGGGGCATCCAGTACTCCGGGGACATAGTTAAGGCCCTGGCCGGAGGCGCCTCGTCCGTGATGCTCGGATCGGTGCTCGCCGGCACCGACGAGTCCCCCGGCGAGAAGACCCTGTTCCGCGGCCGCGCCTACAAGACCTACCGCGGCATGGGATCCATCGAGGCCATGCGGGAGGGATCCGCCGACCGCTACAGCCAGTCCGGCATGGACTCCACCAAGCTCATCCCCGAGGGCATAGTGGGAAGGGTCCCGGACCGGGGCCCGCTCTCAGACACCATCTTCCAGCTTGCCGGGGGCCTGAAGTCCGGAATGGGCTACGTGGGCGCCCGGAACCTCGCCGAGCTCAGGGCCAAGGCCAAGTTCATCCGCATCACCCGCGCCGGCCTGAAGGAGAGCCACGTCCACGACGTGTCCATCACCTCCGAGCCCTCCAACTACCGCCTGGAGTCCTTCTAGCGCCGGGAGCCCGGCCGGAGCGGCCCTTCCCCCGGGCCGGAGCGGCCTTTACTGCGGACCGGGGAACCCGAGAGCCCGGAAGCCCCGGCGTCCGTCCAGCGGGGCACCGCCCGAAAGCCCGAAACCGATGCTCCGGGGCACCGTGGCTTGCTCCATGCCCTGCAGACCCTGCCCGGAGCCCGTAACCGCACTGCACCTATACCCGGGAACGCCCGCCGCAAGCACCAGTTACCGACCGGGCACCGGCACCGGCTCTCCTCCTCGGAGATGAGGGGCGGCCCGGAGACAGTCCCTCGGTCGCGCAGAAGACGCCGGCCGGACTTGCGCCCGGTTCCGGGGCCGACCCGCCTCAGGGTCAGCGCCGAGGGGAGCCGACGGCCAGCCTCGGAGTCAGCGGAAGGGGGAGCCGATAGCCCGCCTCGGAGTCAGCGGAAGGGGGAGCCGGCGGCCCGCCTCGGAGTCAGCGGAAGGGGGAGCCGGCGGCCAGCATCGGGGTCAGCGGAAGGGGGAGCCGGCGGCCAGCATCGGGGTCAGCGGAAGGGGGAGCCGGCGGCCAGCATCGGGGGCGAGGACGACCCGCCTCCGAACCAAATGCCTGAACTGGCGGAATGACCTGCGGACGCCCCCGACAGCAGCGGATTTAGGACGGCGGGGTGAACCCACGGTCGAGGGCCGATGGATCCGCCCGCAAAGGTTTTCCATATCGCGGGACCGGAGGAACTCGTTTCCGCCCCGGCAGAGGACGGCTTCCGCGCTCCATCCGCCCCTCTACCCAGTCACCGGCCTCCTCGTGCATCCCGCCGTCTACCCCATTTCCGGAACAGCCTTCACGCCAACATCCGGTCCCTCCTCCCCTCCGGTCCGGCTTTCCCGTCAATCCGCGCAGTCCTCCCGTCCTCCTCCCTTCCCCTTCCCGCCCGGCCCAGAGACCTCTCCCCCCAGCCCCCAGAATCCCAGCCCCAGGACATAGATCTCGACGCTGCCCTTCCGGACGGCTTTCGGCTTCATGAGAAGAGTCTTCCGGAAGGCGGGAGTCAGCTCGCCCTTCACCCAGGCCCCGGTGTCCCCCCCCTGGAAAACCTTGGCTATGAAGAAGCCGCCGGGCCTGATGAGGCCCCGCGCCAGCCGGAAGGCCGCGATGTCCAGCTCCAGCGATCTGGCGGCGTCCGCGTCCTTCCTGCCAGACGTGGACGGGGCGAGATCGGAGATGACGGCGTCCCAGGGCCCTTCGGGGATGCCGGAGCTTTCGAGCTCCAGGACGTCCCCTGCCATGAACTCCATGTTGGGCAAAACATGGGTCGCCAGGGGCTTGAGGTCCACCCCAAGGACACGGCCGGACGGTCCCGTCGCCCTGGCCGCGTACAGGCTCCACGAGCCCGGGGATGCCCCCAGATCCAGAACCTTCATCCCCTTCCTGAAAAGCCCGTGCCTCTCGTCGATCTCCTGGAGCTTGTAGACGGAGCGGGCCGGATAGCCCTCACGCCTGGCCCTGGCTGACCAGGTGTCGTCCAGCCTGTTCCTGTCCTTGACGGTCATGGCTCCCCTCCCTGAACACTTTCCTGTATAAGCGTAACTGAAGAAAAAGCCAATAGCCCCGCGCCAGCTTCCACGCCGGCGGGAAGGAAGCGCGGTCCAGTTAGAGACGGAGCTGTTGCTCGTCCACCGCATGATCACTTCAGACGCCGGTGAGCAACGAGCGCAAGCCGGGAGGAACGCCCGGTTCAAAGTCCCGGAGACGAAGGGTTGAAGGCAACGGGGACGGCGGGATGAAGGTGCTGGGGAAGGAGGGATGTGGATCGGCGGACCTGGTTACATACCCCGGGCTAAAGCCCAGGGTATGTCACGCTTCCGCCAGGTCCGGTCTCCCGACAGGGCGACGGTCAAGCGACGGCCAACTGCGGAGGGGCAAGCGGTGCAGGAAGTCCCGCACCAGGAAAAGCCTTCGTGGCAGGGATTAGCCGACAGCGGGGGGCTTATGGGACTGGCAAGAGCCGCAACGTTATGGCGGTTATCGGGAATGCGGTTCCGCCGGTCCAGAGTCTGCCGGGGCTCTCCGGTCGGGTATCCCAACACCAGCAGGATCATCCGAAGGCAGGGGCCGAAGCCGGTCCGTGCCGTACGCAACAGGGCCGTTAACAGTTACCTGCAATCTTGCGAAATCCTCACGCAAACGCGCGACTATCTCAAACAGATTGTCCATCCTGGATTCGAGCCCGCCCATCCTGGATTCGACCATGCCCATACTGCTATCCAAACTGCTATTCAAATTGCTGAGGGAAATTCCTAAAACCGTTGCTGTAATCCCAACAGCTGCAAAGAGAGCAGCAGAGACTATGGTAATAACCCATTTCAAAGATTTGAGTGTCGAGTGTTGATTCCACAGCTCATTGGACAGCGACTTCTGCTGATCGGACAGCGACTCCAGCCGATCGGACAGCGTTACCAATGTTACAGAATAGGAATCCGCCGCAACCGGATCCTCAGGCACAAGATGCCCCAAGAACCTTGGTGAGAGCCTTGCGGACTTGAGCCGACTCGTCTTCAGACGCCGAATCGACAAGGACCTTCCCGAACAACTCCAAAAAATTCCGCGTTCGGATGTCGGCGGTGTCAGTCTGGATTCTCTCCAGGGCTTCGGCACTCGGATCTGGCATGACAGCTTGCCCTCCCTCACCTTTTGTACCACAGATTTTCCATCGGCGCAACGGCCTCCTGCCTCCTCCTGACTCCTGTCTCGTCTCAGCACCCGAATCAGCCTATGGGTTCAGGACGCGGCTTCCACGAAATATAAGAATCAAAACATCAGCATTTTCACTACACGTTTATAACCGTTCCATTCATGAAACCCGATTTCCCTGAGTGATTTCCGGGCCCGCCAACGCCCGGAGACTTTGAAAAAGGTGTGTCCGTTCACGGGCTTGGCCGGCCTCACCCTGCTCCCGGCCCCGGCCTCACCTGCCCCTGATCCGACCGGCCGCGAACGGGCACTGCCCCTCAAAGCGTTTCCATATTTAGCGCCGCGCCGTTTCCATATTCAGCACCGTTCCGGATCAGGCCCGCTACGGCTCCCGCATCCCCCTCACCCGTACGATTGCCCAGGGGGCCGGAGGGAACGGGAGGCGGAGGGCTTTGCTCCTGAATCATCGATTGACTGCCAGGCCCTTTCCGGCAATAATGTGCGGGTTCAAAGGAGAACCGCCCCAGTTGACCCCTCCATCCCTAACGGTAGCGCTCCCGACGCCCTCGGACACCAAGGCCGCCGGGGCCGCCTTCGCGGAAGGGCTCCTGGGGACCTTCCCACCTCCCGCCCTGATCACCCTGGAAGGGCCGCTGGGCGCCGGGAAGACCACCTTCGCCCAGGGCTTCGGGGAGGCTATGGGGATCCCGCCCGGCGAGGTGGCTAGCCCGACCTTCGCCCTCGCGGACATCCACCGGGGCGGTGTGGCACGGGTGAACCACCTGGACCTCTACCGCCTGGGAGGGGACGGCCCCCCCGAGGAGGCGCTGAGGGAATTCCTGGAGGCGGGTCTGGACGAGTGCCTGGATTTCGGGTACTCGCTCGTGGAATGGCCCGAAAGGCTCCCGGAGTCCTACTGGCCGGAGGACCGGCTCCGCGTGGGGATAGTCATGGCGGGGGCTTCCCCCGGCCCGGCTCACCTGTCCGGCGCCGTCCCGGGCCCGCCAGCCGGCGGCCCTCCCGGTCGGCAGGCCGGCCCCGCCGGCGCCCCGGCTCCGGAAGACGGCCTCCCCTTCGGTCCGGGGACCCGGTCCCCGGCACGGAACGGTCCTCATGGACCGGACGAGGTACGAGTACGAGTGCCCGCCCTACCGGGGCGCCCGATTCCCCCCCGTGGCCGGATCATCACCTTTGGAGGGCGGTTTCCCGCCGAAAGGCTCCTGGACCTCATGAGGTCCGCAGGCCTGCACCCCCTTCCCGGCTGAGGGATACTCCCGCCCGGAGGCGTTCGCCGCCGAGGGGACCCCGGCCCGAAGCCTTTTTATCCGGAGGCCCCGCCCTCCACCGCCGCCGGCCGTGGGACCGGACCCGGTCACCGGCAACCCTTTCCGCCCCGCCCGGGTCCCGGTCCCGGGCGGCCTTCCGTCCCCCCCTCCCGGCGGGGCATCTTTCTGGCGCCCGCCCGCTTCAGGGCGACCCCGGACGCTTCCCTGCCCCGGGCTCCCCCGGGCGCCTACCGGGCAGGAAGCCGCCCCGAGGATCACGCACCCGGACGCCCTCCGGGCGGCAGACGCCGGACCGGGCCTACGCCGGTCCGGGCGGGCACAGCATACCGCGCCCGTGACGAGGCGCACGGTTTCACCACATGTCCCTAATCGTTCAGAAATACGGCGGGAGCTCGGTTGCCGATCTGGATCTCATCCAGGGGGTGGCCAGGAAGGCGATAGCCGCCAAAAACCAGGGCCACCGCGTGGTGGTGGTCCTCTCCGCCATGAAGGGGGAGACGGACAGGCTGATACGCCTGGCCAGATCCGCCTCCCCGGACCCCGATCCCAGGGAGCTCGACAGCATGCTCTCCACGGGCGAGCAGATCTCGACCGCGATGTTCGCTCTGTGCTGCCAGGCCATGGGGGAGAAGGTTAAGTCGTTCACCGGCTTCCAGGCCGGGATCGCGACCTCCGGTCCCCACTCCAAGGCCAGGATCTCGGGCATAGAGCCCGCGAGGATTCTGACCGAGCTCGCCAAGGGCCGCCTGGCCGTGGTCTGCGGCTTCCAGGGCGTGGACAAGGCGGGCGACATCACCACCCTGGGCAGGGGAGGTTCCGACACCACCGCCGTCGCCATGGCCGTCGCGCTTTCCGCGGACGTCTGCGAGATCTACACAGACGTGGACGGCATCTACACCACCGACCCCAACATCTGCTCCGACGCCCGGAGGATGGACCGCATAAGCTACGAGGAGATGCTTGAGCTCGCGAGCCTGGGCGCAAAGGTCATGGAGATCCGCTCGGTGGAGCTCGCCATGAACTACCTTCTCCCCATCCACGTCCGCCACGCCCACGGGGGCGGCGCGGGCACGCTCATCACCCAGGAGGATCCCGACATGGAAAAGACCCCCGTCCGCGGAGTTACCCACTCCATGAACGAGGCCCGCATAACGCTTCTGAGGGTCAAGGACGAGCCCGGCGTGGCGGCCAGGATCCTCCAGGTGGCCGCAAAGGCCGAGATCGTGGTGGACGTCATAGTCCAGAACAAGTCCGCCTCCCTGGAGGGGGAGATGCTGACCGACCTGTCCTTCACCGTCCCGGCCCCAGAGTACCCCCGGACCATGGAGCTCATGAAGGGCCTGGTGGGCGAGCTCCAGGCCGGACAGGTGGTGGGCGACGACCAGATAGCCAAGGTCTCCATCGTGGGGGCGGGAATGCGGAACCACGCGGGCGTCGCCGCGAAGATGTTCCACGCCCTGGCCTCGGAGGGCATCAACATCACGATGATCACCACCTCCGAGATAAAGATCAGCTGCATCATCGAGAAGAAGTACGCCGAGCTGGCCGTCCGCACCCTCCACGACGCCTTCGGGCTTGCCGGGGAGCCCGGGGGGAACCGGTCCTGAACCCCCTCGCCGGGCTGGCCGTCCGCACCCTCCACGACTACTTCGGTCTTGCCGGTGAGCCCGGGGGGAACCGGCCCTGAACCCCCTCGCCGAGCTGGCCGTCCGCACCCTCCACGACGCCTTCGGTCTTGCCGGGGAGCACGGGGGTAACCGGTCCTGAACCCCGCCGCGGGAGCCGGCTCCATCGGCACCCGGCTCCACCTGCGGCATCATGTCCGGCTGGCTGGAGTCTCCGGCATCCGGAGTGCCCGGACCCGCTGTTCGGAGGCCATGGGCCGGGCGGGCGCGGGCCCAGCCGACACCGGCGTCCCGGAAGGGACGCGGTCGCGCAGCCCGGCCGCGTTCAGGAGCCCGTGCCGAAAGCGGCGTGACATACCCCGGGCTTAAGCCCAGGGTATGTTACTTATTACGGGACAGAACGAATCCTGAATCCATCATCCATAGTTCCATGGAATATAGTCTTTTATTTCACAGTCTTAAAAGACGCCACTTCATGGTTTCGACCGTAACTGGGTCTGCTGCTGAAACCCTATGCTCACGATCAATGGCGCACTACACGCCTCTATCCGGTCAGCCGAAGCTTTCCGGACTACTTTGTCATGGAGCCAGTCCGGG
>JAISEQ010000148.1 GCA_031264045.1 Deltaproteobacteria bacterium | reverse complement strand
GGGCCGTTCCTGGCTTCTTGTCCGGGCCCCGTGCCCGGCTTTTGCAGGGGCCGTTCCTGGTTTCTTGTCCGGGCCCTGTCCGGTCGGCCCCGTGCCTTAGACCCATGTTCCGGGACGCTCCCGGGGTCAGGCGCGGGCGGGAGCCTCATTAGGCCCGGGCTCTCAGCTCATGGACCACGGGACGATTTCCCTGGCCGTCGCCTCCCTCACCGCCTCGCGGGCGGCGGAGACGAGCTCCCCGGGCAGGAGATCGGCCACTTCGGGCTCGCCCGGAGCCTTCAGGGCCACGAACTTCAGCTTCCCCAGCCGGGCCTTCTTGTCGGTGAGGAACAGCCGTTCCAGCTCGTCCTCGGGCGGGATGGGGGGGTAGCCGCCCCGGGAGAGCCTCAGGCACACGGCCCTGGCCCGGCGGGCCGCGTCCGGGTCGAGGCCGAAGGAGCGCTCGGAGAGTACGAGGGCCGCGGCCATGCCGAAGGCCACGGCGCGGCCGTGGGGGACGGGGATCTCGGAGGCGGCGAAGTGCGCCTCCACGGCGTGCCCGAAGGTGTGCCCGAAGTTCAGGACGTCGCGGACGCCCTTCCGCTCGCGGAAGTCCTCGGAGCAGACCGAGGCCTTCAGGCTCGCCCCGCGCCAGGCGCAGTCGAGCAGGAGAGGCAGATCCGGGCCCGGGGCCCCCCGGGCCGGGAGAAGGGACTCGATCTCCCGGCTTATCAGATCCGAGAGGACCGGGTCGCGGACGAGCCCCGTCTTGTAGGCCTCCGAGAGGCCCTCCTCCAGGAGGCCACGGGGGAGCCTGCGCAGGATCTCCCCCTCGATAAGCACCTCCTCGGGCAGGTAGAAGTGTCCGCACTGGTTCTTGGCCCCCGCGAAGTTCACGGCGGTCTTGCCGCCAACGGCCGCGTCCACCGCCGCCAGAAGCGTGGTGGGGAGCATGAGGAGCCTTATCCCGCGCTTGAAGAGGCCGGCGCAGAAGCCCCCCAGATCCGTGAGGCTCCCGCCTCCCCGGACCAGGAGCCAGTCCGAGCGGTCGAAGGAACGCGCCGCCAGGAGCGCCATGATTTTCTCGGCGGAGGCGAGGGTCTTGGCCGCCTCGCCGCGCTTCTCGGGATAGACGACCGAGCCGCTCCCCAGGAGCTTCTGCCAGAAGGCCTCCTCGGAGCGCAGGGCGGGGTCGAGAAGCATGAGGACCCTGCGGCCCTCGAGCCTTCCGGCCAGGCTCGCGGCCAGGCCCGCCGCGTCCGGCCAGGCGGTGATCCGCGAGACCCAGGACTCGCTGGCCCGGACGCCGGCCTCCCTGCCGCAGAAGAGGATCTTCACAATCCGGTCGCAGACCTCCTCCGGGCCCGCCCCCCCCGCGTCGACGGGCAGCCCCGAAGCCCGGTACAGCGGCAGGCGCCTCTCCAGGCGCCGCATGAAGCCCGCCCTGTCCCCGGCGAGGGGCCTTGAGGGGGCATCCCGGCAGGCCCTCTCCCAGAGGATCTCCGGATCGCCCGCGTCCAGGAAGAAGGTGTTGGCGCTGCCGGCCAGGAGCTTCCTGGTCTGGGGGTCCTCCACGGCCCCCCCTCCCAGCGCGATCACCCTGGGAAGTCCCCTGGAGGCGATCAGGGCCTTCACCTTCTCGGCCTCCCTCTTCCTGAAGTACCCCTCCCCCTTCTCCGGGTCCGCGAAGATGTCCCTTATGCTTATGCCCTCCGCCTCCTCTATCTCCCGGTCCAGATCCGTGAAGGGCCTCCCCAGCCGGCCGGCCAGGATGGGCCCCACGGTGCTCTTGCCGGCCCCCATGAAGCCGGAAAGGAACACGTGCCTCTCGGGCGGAAGGACGGTCTGGTCACCGGGGGGGTCCTTCCCGGCGCCGGAGTTCCGGCCGTCGGGGGACGCGGCGTTTTTGGGGAAGACGTGCATCGTTGAGGGTCCTGGAAGGCCCGCCCGGCGTTGCCGGGCGGAGCGGGCGGATGCGGTCCGGACGGGACTTGGCCCGGCGGGCGTGGCGGAACGTGTCGGATCTTGGTACTGCGGGCGTGGCGGACCGTGCCGGGTCTTGGTCCCGAGGGCGTGACGGACCGTGCCGGGGCTTGCCCCCTCGGGCGTGGCGGACCGTGGCGGGTCTTGGCCCTGCGGGAGGGACGGTCCATGACGGGGCTTGCCCCCTACGGGCGTGAGGGCCCGCGCCGGGACTTGGCCCCGCAGGCGGGACGGTCCATGACGGGGCTTGGCCCGGCCGGGGCGAAAGGGGAGGGTGCCGGCTTCCGGGGGCGTCTTCCGCCGGGGCGCTCCGGAAGGCGAGCACCGTGCCGGAGGCGGCCGGCGCGGCCTGTCCGGCGGAGGCGGAGGGAGATGCGGCTGGCGGGATGTCGGCCTTAAGACGGAACGTCCCGGACCTGCGGCCGGGACGGTAGGACGGGAGTCGGGGAGGGCGGGAGGCGTCGCGGGGGGACGCGGCGGTCGGCCGACGGCAGGCCTGGCCGTCCCGGGGTGAAGGCCCGGGGGAGCCCCCGGGCGGGGGCGGTTCCGGGACCTCGGGATCCGCAGGCGCGCGGCTCAGGAATTCTCGCGGGTCCTGCCCGTGTCGGCCCCCTCCAGGAAGGGGTCCAGGGGGATGTCGGTCAGGCCTGTCCAGCGTATGAAGGACAGCCTGGCCTGGGAGGCCAGCATGGGGAGCCCGTCCCGGAAGGCGGCCCCGGAGGAGCGGGCGAGCGACTTGAACCAGTTGTCCGGGCGGCCGTAGTTCAGATCCGCCATGAGGCCGCCCGGCTCGATGTCCGGCGCGGGGGGGTCCTGGCCGAGCTCGGCGGGGGAGGAGGCGGAAAGGGCGTTCACGACGAGGCTCCACGGTCCCCCGAAGTCCCCCCAGGGTGCCGTCTCGACGGGGCTCCGGGAGGCCACGGAGAACTCCGTGGCGAGCGCCCTGGCCTTCTCGGGACGGCGGGCGGAGACGCAGGGCTCGAAGCCCAGGGTGAGAAGGGCGTGCAGGACTGCCCTCGCGGCCCCTCCCGCGCCCAGGATCAGGGCCGGGCAGGGGTCCAGGTCGTTCACGAAGGCCTCGGCGAAGCCGGGGGCGTCGGTGTTGAAGCCCACCCAGCCGGAAGGGCCGTTCAGGAGCGTGTTCACTGCCCCTATGCGTCTGGCCTCCTCGGTGAGGGACGACAGGTGGGGCATCACGGACTCCTTCAGCGGGACCGTGACGTTCAGGCCCGTGAACCCCAGCGTCCTGAGGGCCGGGAGCACGGAGCCCAGGGCGTCCGCCTCCACGTGGAAGGGGAGGTAGGCCCCCCGGAGGCCCGCGAGGGCCAGGGCGTTCCGGTGCATGTCCGGGGAGGGGGAGAGCGTCACCCTGGGGCCCCCCAGGAGGGCCAGGTGCACAGGGCGGTCGGGGCCCGCGACGGTGGCGAGGCCCGGGACGCCTGCCAGGTGGTCTAGCCGCGGCACAGGGCCTCCAGCTGGGCGTGGAATCCCGGATACGATATCGATATGGACTCGGAGCCGATGATGGGGATGCTGGCCCTGGCCGCCTGGAGGGCCATCGAGAGCGTCATGGCGAGGCGGTGGTCCGAGCCGGAGTCCAGGGTCTCGGGGATGATGAAGGACGTGGGGCCCTCCACCACGAGATCGTCGCCCTCCACCCGGATCCTGGCCCCCAGGGCCCCCAGCTGGTGGCGGATGCTCATGAGCCGGTCGGTCTCCTTGATGCGGAGCTCGTCCACCTTCCTGAAGACCGTCCTGCCCTCGGCCTGGGTGGCCGCCAGGGCCAGCACCGGGACCTCGTCTATCATGGACGGGACCTCCTCGGGGGCGATTTCCACCCCCTTCAGGACGCCCGAGTACTCCACGGTGGCCTCGCCCACGGGCTCCGGGGTGTCCGAGGAGAGCGTGATGGAGACGTTGGCCCCCATGCGGTCCAGCACCCTCAGGAATCCCGTGCGTCCGGGGGAGAGGAGGATGTTCTCCGCCGTCACCCTGCTGCCGGGGATGATGGCGGCGCCGGCCAGGAAGAAGGCGGCGGACGACGGGTCGGAGGGGCTCAGGAAGCTCTCGGAAAGCTCCAGTGTCCCGGGCCAGACGGAGATCTTCAGGCCGTCCACCTGGACCCTGCCCTTGAAGAAGTCTATGAGCCTCTCGGTGTGTGCCCTGGTGGCGGCCTTCTCGACGACCTTGGTGGCCCCGCCGTCCGAGGCCGAGAGCCCGGCCATCAGCACCGCGCCCTTCACCTGGGCGGAGGCGTCCTTCAGGTGGTACTCCGTGGAGACGACGTTCCCGCCCTCCACGGTGACCGGGGGCTTGCCCGCCACCGTGGTGACCCTGGCCCCCATGAGCCTCAGGGGTTCCGCCACCCTCTCCATGGGCCTCCGGGTGAGCTGGGCGTCGCCGGTGAGCACGTAGCGGCCGGGCGCGCCCGCCAGAATTCCCGCCAGCAGCCTCATGGTGGTCCCGGAATTGGCGCAGTCCAGATCTATCTCGCCCGACTCGGGCATGGGCGGGAAGGCCCGGTCCAGACCGGTAATCCTTATCCCGTCCTGCTCCTCCACGGCCTTCCCGCCCAGGGCGCGGAAGCACCTCAGGCTGGACGCCACGTCGTCGCAGTCGGACAGGCCCCGGACCAGCATCTCCCCCTTAGCTAAAAGGGCCAGCAGGACGAGGCGGTGGCTCACCGACTTGTCGCCCGGCGGCGTGAAACGGCCTCTCAAGGGCATAACGGCACCTTCGAAAAAGTTGCTTGGAGCGGCTGCGCCCCGTGAGCCCCCCGGAAGGGTCCCGGCGCGGGTCTGTTAAGCTTGTCCGGCTCATTATGCCTTAAGGCGGGTGCTTTAGGCAAGCTTGGACGGGGATGCCGCCGGGAAGGCATCCGGAGCGACAGGACCGGGACGGGCGGCGGAAGGGGGTGCCCGGCCCCGGGCCGGAGGTTCGGGGGCGGGCGGTAAGAGGGGGCCGGAACGCGGTCGCGGGCTGCCGGGGAACGCCCTGGAAGGGGCGGCCGGCCGTGGGTGGCCTTTCGGGGGACGGCGGGGCAGTCCGGGCTGTCCGGCGGCGCCCGGAGGGGGGCGGACAGGAGGGGGCCGGGAAGGCCTTCCTGTGCCAGGGTAGTGGAGCGGAGGGCCCGGATCCATGACGCATGTCGGGAAATGGCGGGGCCGGGGGCCGACGGGAGGAGTTGGCCCCAAAGGGACATGGCGGGGACCTGGGCCCCGATCCGGGGCGGGCGGAGACCGATTCCCGCGATGCGGGCTTGCGGGGCCCGGGGGCGCATGTTCGGAGGAGGGCCGCAAGGAGGGCCCCGGAGGGGCAACGAGGGGTCCGGACGTGCTGGGTGGCAGAGATTGCGTTGGGGCGGAGCGCGGCGTTTCGGCCCGCGGAACTGCGGAGTGCTCGGGGATGCCAGATCGGCAGGACGCGTTCGGAATGGGGAGCCGTGAGCCGGACGTCCGGGGCGCCCCGTCGGCCGTGCGCCGACGCTTCTGCGGCACGGCCTCATTCCCGCGCCGACGCTTCCGCGGCACGGCCTCATTCCCGCGCCGA
>JAISEQ010000127.1 GCA_031264045.1 Deltaproteobacteria bacterium | reverse complement strand
CTTCCGGGGCGCGGGCTTCTGGCCCTGGGGCTTCGGCTCCGGCTTCCGGGGCGCGGGCTTCTGGCCCTGGGGCTTCGGCTCCGGCTTCCGGGGCGCGGGCTCCGGCTTCAGCGGCAAGGACTCCGGGACCATGCCGTTCGGCTGCCCACCTGCGGACACCGTCTTCTTCTCCTCCGGAGCGATGACGGGGACCTGCCCGATATCGCGGCTTCTTCTCAAGGCCGACCTTGCGAAATCGCCTGCGACCAACGCCGCCGCCCGCTCCATGCCGGCGGAAAACTGACCCAGTCCCTTCCGGAAGGAATCGACTGCCTCCTTCAAAACGGCAGAGTCCATGGCCATCACCTGCCGCGACACCCTCAAAATCAACTGTTCTTCCTTCTTCATAGCCATGTTCGGTTGTCTCCATTCCTGCGGGCCGCGGCCCGCCTCGGACGGCCCTGCAGTCGCGGGCCGGCCTTATGCCGCCGTCGTGTCGTCCCCGACCCTTGAAGCTTCGGGACGACCTTGCAGTCACCGGACACGGGAGGCGTCTTCCAGGGACACCGGACGGCTCCCTCCCGGACCGGAACCGTCTCTCACGGAGCTGAATCCGGCAACGCTCCCCTCCGGGCGTTCGCCCCCGACCGACCCGTCCGGGAACTTCCTCCCGCCGGATTTCCGGGGACCCATTCCGGCCTGATCTCTGAAGTGACCATAACTGTTTTCACTACACTTCCCGTGTTTTCACTACATGACCCGCGTTTTCACTACCTGCCGAGCGTTTTCACTACACTTCCCGCGTTTTCACTACCTGCCGAGCTTTTCCTGTCCCTACCGAGCTTTCACTGCCCGCCTGCCCGTTTCCGCTGTCCGCCGCACGTTTTAATTGCCTACCACGCGCTTTTTAAACTACACGTCAGTCTTATTTCACCGTATATTCCATGTTTTTAACTACACATTCACCGTGTCTCACCGTATTTCCCGATGTTTAAACTACATGTTCCCCTGTTTAACAGCATGTTCCGAGATTTTTAACTACACATTCATCTTGTTTTCCGCATGTTCCAATTTCTTCGACTGCACGCTCCCTCTTCCGCTTCCGGCGGCCTGGGTTCCCCCCTGCCGCGTAGCCAAGTGCTCCGGGGGGGGGGCCCTTCAGCCGGTGATGGAGGTTATGACCCCCATCGCGTCGGAGCCTAGGCTTCTACCGATGATCTTCAGCGTGGCGGGGAAGTTCACGCAGAGTATCCCGCCGGCTATGTGAACCAGTGCCCTCCCGAGCTGGCCCGGCCTCTCGGGGGAGTCCTTCAGGAGCAGTATCCCCCTCCCAACTCCCACCAGGCCCACCAGGGCCAGCAGGTGGACGGCGAAGCGTACGTAGTCTCTGGCGGGGTGCTCCGGAGGGCTGTAGGTGAGGCCCTGGACCGATCCGTGCCCGAAGAGGCTCATGGCCAGGCTGTCCAGGAAGCCGGGAAGGTTCACCAGGAGAACTCCGGCGGCGACGGCGAAGACGACCGCCCCCCACCTCCCGGCCCTGCCCCCTCCCCTGGCGAGGGCCGCCACGCCCGCGACCGTTATCGCGAAGCCGGCCAGGCAGAGGAGAGCCGTCACCGCCCCCCACCATTCCTGGAGGTGGGGTGTCAGGTTGGCGAGGATGGTGTCGTGGGGCATGGCGCTAAGACCTCTCGGCCCGGACGGTTCCGGGGCCCTCTCGGGGCATCGGGCAGGTTTCAGGGCAACGGCGGATTCCGGAATCCGGGGATCCGGGGGAGCGGGGGAGCGGGAGATCCGGAGATCCGGGGGAGCGGGGGATTCCGAGGATCAGTCTTCGGAAACGGGCCCGGTATCAGATCCGGGACGGGCCTCCGGTCCTGAGCCGGCTCCGGCGCCGGGATCCGCGAGCGTCCCAGACTCCCGGCCCGGGGAAGCGGACGGGACAGGAAGCCCGGCGCCTCTCAGCCGACTGCGAGGATCAGGATTCCCACGTGCTCCCCCGGCCTCACGGTCACCGTGGGGGGACGGTCGAAGCCTCTCTCCACCTGGACCGCGGCGCGCTCCCCGACCTTCCCCGCGGCCTCCAGGGTCATGTCCCCCACGGTCTTGCCCAGGCCCTCCTCGACCACCGCGTCGCCTGAGACGTAGACCCTGGTGCGGCGGCCGGAGGCCGCCCCGCCCAGCCCTTCCAGGAAGCTCGCGGCCGCGAGGCTCCCCCAGCGCTCCCAGAAGTGGGTGTCGGTCCGCGAGCGCACCGAGGGGAGCAGGAAGTCCGGATCCACCCCGACGGCCTCCACGCGTATCTCCCGCCCCCCCTCCGGGACTATCCTGGTGAAGGCTATGACCATCCCCGACTTTTCCGCGCGGAAGCTCCCGATGGCCTTGGCGCCCTTAAGGGGCCCCTCGGCCACGGTGGCGACCACCGGGGAGGGCACGTCGGAGTTCAGGCCCAGATCGGTCACGGCGTAGAGGATCCTCCCCGGGGAGAGCCCGTCCGGAACGGGGGCGGCGGCCCGCGCGTCCTCCCCCGCCGGGGAGGGGCGCGCTGCCGGGGAGGGCCCGTACACGGCCACGGCCGGCGTGCCCGTCCTGGACGTCAGCTCGCGGACGGCCTTAAGATCCGCCGCGAGGGCCCTGTCCGGCCGCTCGGCCCGGGCTTCGCGGGAGGGATCCCGGTCCGGGCGGCGGGTTTCGGCCCTCGCGGCCTCGGGCATGGGGCGGACGGGCGGGGAGACCCTTGCCCCCTCCCCCGGAACGCGGGGGGGGTCCTTCCTGGAAGGGCCCTTCACGAGAGGGCTCGGGGCAGGCGGGAGCAGGCGCGATCCCCCTCCGCCTGCGGGCACCGCCGCGAAGGACTCCCCCGAGGCGCGGGCCTCGGCGGCCCTGCGCCGGTTCTCCCCCTCGACCAGGAGGTTGTACTCCGGCGTGCCCTCGCCGCCCACCTCGGAGGCGCCTAACCCCTCAGCGAGGCCGTCGGCGCTCGAGGGTCCCGGATCGTCCCTCCCGGAAAGGGCCAGGCAGAAGGCCGCCGCGGCCCCCGAGGCCAGGAGGAGCAGGGCCCCCGCCAGGACGTACTTCCTGGGTATGAAGTCGATGATGCCCATCTGGGACCTTTCCCGGAACATTTCTCGCGGCCTTCCGGGGGCCGGGGGCGCCTGGGCGCCCCTTGGGGGGTAGTGCCGCCGTCCCGGGCTACTGGGGCTGGCCTGCAGTTCGGCGTCTCCGGAAAAGCCGGGGACGGCTCAGGTCCGCAGGCCCCGCCGACCGTGCCCTGAGCGGTACAGGCGTCCGGCAGGACGCGGCGGGACGGAATGGAGCTTCGGCAGCTCCGCAGGCTTCAGAGGCTTAGGCGGACTCCTGAGACTCCGCAGGTTTCAGAGGCTCCGCAGGTTTCAGAGGCTGAGGCGGACTCGTGAGACTCCGCAGGCTTCAGAGGCTTCGCAGGTTTCAGAGGCTCCCAGGTTTCAGAAGCTTAGGCGGATTCGTGAGACTCATGAGACTCATGAGCCACGCGGGATTCCGACCCTTCCGGAGCCCCTGTCATGGGAGAGGAAACTGCGCTTCCGGAGCCCCGGACATCCGGTAGGGTGAAACTCGCTTCCGGAACCCCGGACATCCGGCAGGGGGGGACTCGCGCCTGCGGAGCCGCAGGATTCCCGGATACGCCGGCAAGTCCTCCTGGGACATTTTCGG